>JAFRJH010000168.1 GCA_017432385.1 Kiritimatiellia bacterium | reverse complement strand
GTTCGGCCGGCGGAAGTCGGCGTAGCTGAAGCCGTCGATCGCGGCCGAGAGCTTCACGAGGACCGGGAAGTTCGTGAGCGTGGCGTTGTTCGGCGCGCCGGCGAAGAGGACGTTCATCGACTTCGCGTACTGGCTCGTGGCAAGCGGCCCGTATACGGCCGGGCCCGGATCCGGTTCCGGCGGTTCAGCGCCCTGGACCGCATACGTCGCGAAGTCGGCGTTCGCGACGGTGTCGTGCGTCGCCTTGAGCCAGGCGGCGGATCGCACGCACTTCGAGATGCGCACCTCGTCGATCTGTCCGACGAAGTTGGCTGCGTTACCGCCTTGCATAGTGCCGAGGCAGAGGTTCGCGTTGCCGGCATGGGCGCCGATCGTCTTTGAGCCGTTGCTTTTCCTCTCACCGTCGAGGTAGCTCTTCACATTGGAGGACTCAGTCGTCGCATCGAATGTGTAGGCTAGGTGGTTCCAGACGTCGAAGACCGGCGTCGCCGCGACGCTCCAAACAAGGTTCGTACCCTCGGAGTCCAGCGGCAAGTAGAGGACGGCGGACGACGATCCGTCGTAGATACGGTAAGAATACGCCTTGCTTGCAGACTTGGAGAGGATGCCGCGGTTGGAAACCCGCTCGCTCTGCTTTGTCCAGGCCTCGAAGGTCCCCTTCTGGAATCCGTCGAGCGCGGCATGATCCACGGCGACGACGGCGTTTGTGCGGTTCTCGGACTTGAAGTTCACCGCGCCCCCGACCACGCCCTGCGACGCGAACTCGACGCTGTCGCCCGACGAGTACGTGAAGTCCGAGGACGTTCGACTGGACTCCCTGAGCGGGAGCCCCTCTTCGCCGAGGTGCCACACACCCACATAGTCGTCGTCCCACACCTTGGAGGAATCGACCCGCGCCGGACTTTGACACCCGTAGTGCGCCGTTATCTTCGCGTTCTCCGCGAGCGACGGGACCTTCACCCACACAGTCGAGACGCCGTTCGGATTCCAGGTGTCGATCTCATGCGGGAGGAGGTTTCCGTCGGAGTCGGAGAACCGGAGGTCTCCGCCGTCCGGAAGCTGGAAGTCGGAGTAGCTGAAACCGTCTATGGCCGTAGAGAGCTTAACCAGGACGGGAAAGTTCGCAAGCGCCTCACCGGAATAGCCGGAGAACGTCACGTCCATCGACTTCGCGTAGTCGGACGCGACGAATGCGTCGGTGAGACCGTCGCCCGGAAGCTCGTCGAAGGTCACGGTCGTCTGCAGCGCCTGAGGGTTGTGCGCATAGCTGAGGCGAAGATTCTTCGTGGGGACCGGAACGACCGAGGGGTGCGCGGCCGCGGCAGAGACATTCGCCGTCGCATACACACACTGGTTGGCATACGTCGACGTATAGTTCCCGGCGAAGGCGTACGGGGACTCGAGCGACGAGTCGGCACGTGCCTTGATGTAGTTGTAGAGCGCCTTGGACATGCCCTGGAAAAACACGACGACCCGCTCGTCCCTAATGGCGTTTAGCCTTGAGAAAAGCGTGTCGAAGCCCTGCGCGACGGTTCCGCCGGCGTTCTCGACGCCGTTCGTTGTCGTCACGTTCACGGCGACGACCTTGACGCGCGCGCCCGTCGCCTTCTCGACGAGATCGCCGCAGACCGCGTAGCAGTTGGTGAAATTGGCGTCGTCGGATAGCTTCATGAGATCCACGCCGGAGTCGGAGACGGAGAAACGGTCCGTGTTGAACATCGCGCTGCAGAAGAGCTGGAGCCGTCCGGTTCCGTTGTTCTCGTTCTCCGCATTGTTCCAGTTGTTCGCGTTGGCGCTGATCGACATTATTGTATAGCCAGGAATGTCAAACTGTCCGAGATTCTCGGACATGGCGGTTGTCGGGTTCGTGAGGAACGCAAGAAAGTCCGTCTTCTCGCGCCGCATGTACTCCGACAGAGCCGTCTTGGTGTAGTAGCGTTCCCCGTATCCCTTGCTGATGTTGTTCTGGTACGAGCCGGCGCCCGGCCTCCCCCAGTTCATGTCCCAGCCGCGCCAGACCACGGCCGAGACAGGCGCGGAGAGCTTCGCACCCGGCGCAGACGGGACGTATGGCAGCGTGTTGTTCGCGTTGGTATTCGTGTAGATGCGGCAGTAGTCCACGAGATAGTCGACGTGGTCCACGAGCTCTGGGACATCGTACTTGTCGACCGGGGCGTCGGGGGCGTTCACCCACGTGTTCGTCTGCAGGCCCATGCCGATGATTATGAGCCACGGACGGTCCCGGACCATGTTGTAGCGCGAGTCGCGCACGTCCATCCTCTTGAAGATGTGGTCGTCGACATACCAGACTATCTCACGCTCGTTCATGATCGCGCCGAAGCGGTGGAACCCGTCGCCGAAGTGCACACCGTCCTCGGGCGTCGCGGTGGCGCCGTTCTGGATCGACCTGTCCCTGTTGTCCTTGGGCGAGATGTGCAGTCCCCCGGATATCCAGTCTCCGCCGCTCGGCTGCTCGAGGATGTCCAGCTCGCCGCAGGCGGGCCACTGTCCGCTGTTGCCCATCATCCAGAAGGCCGGCCACGCGCCGCGCTGGCGCGAGAGCTTGGCGCGGATCTCGCAGCGCCCGAGCTTGAACGCGACCTTGTTGTCGCTTCTGATACCTCCGGCCGTGAAGTCGTATTCGACGTTCGACCAAGTCGCCCAGCTGAACCTTTTCCGCGGAGTGCTCTCGCGGCGGATGGTGATCGTCAGGCAGCCGTTCGACTCCACCTGGTTTTCGCCGGACGTCTCGTAGGAAAGCTGCCCGCGGTCCTCGGTGTCGTACTTCCAGTAGCTTGTGTTGATCGCGACCGCCGTGTTCGAGCCGCGCGAGAACTCGTCCGTCCACGCAACGTTGTCGTACATCCTGAAGTACTCGTCGAGGGAATATGGCTCGTCGCGCTCGGCGATGGGCTTCGACCCGAATCCGGTGCCGGCCGACCAGGTCTTGCTGCCGTCGTTCTCGTACAGCGCGTATACGCTGAAGTCGTTCGTGACGCAGGCGAGCCATTCGCCGTGATCCCAGCCCTTGAATGCGAAATGCGCCTCGGCGGGCGGCGACGGCAGAGCGGCAGAGGCGCCGTGTTCGACCTGCTCCACGTGGAAGACCGTGCCGTTCAGCCGGCGGAACTTCACGGTGTGGATCTCGGCGAAGGACTGCATCGCGCAAAGCGCGAGCGCGGCGGAAACGGCGGCACGGATCGTTTTCATGCCGCTATTATATCACAAGCCGCGGCAAATGCGGTATAGCAGAATCACATCATTCGATAGCATTATTCAATCAGCGGATTCCGGAACGGGGCCCTTCCGCCGCGGCGGAAGAGACATTACGGATGCGTCATCCTGCGGTTCCACGCATAAACTGCCCGACGCACCCCATAATCCCGGATGGCGCACCGAGTTTACTTATGCAGAGTCAACAGCCTCCGCAAAGGCACGCAGAACGTTTGGCGCACGGGCTCCTGCAAGTTCCTCGCACAAATCCTCGCTGCGCCCGATCCCGGACGGCAAGGGCATGCTTTATCGACGGGCGCGGATTTGGTACAATCTACGCAAATGGAAACAGTGCTCTTCTTCCAGTCGACCCGCCACGCGTCTTGGAACGCCAAGCTTACGGGCGCGTACCGCTACGCACGCGAAAGGGAGTGGCTTCTGCAGGTCGTGCCGCATTCGGCCGCGCCGGGGGACATCCGTCGCGCAATGGAGCTCTGGAACCCGATCGGATGCCTCGTGGACCGCGCAATGTCCAACGCGCCCGCGCCGGACAAGACGTTCCGGAGCTGCCCGACGGTCTACCTCGACCAGACGAACCGGAGCGTCCGCTCGCGGAATCCGGTGCTGGTGCACGACTCCGCTGCGACGGCGCGGATGGGCGTCTCCGAGCTCGCGGCCCTCGGCTTCGCCGACTACGCCTACGT
>JAFRJH010000167.1 GCA_017432385.1 Kiritimatiellia bacterium | reverse complement strand
GGGAACTTGAACCCCGGGTCTATGACGGTGAGAGTGCCCTCTCCGCAGCCGGGCATTACCGAGAACATGCCGCGCTCGGCCCTGATTTCGAAGGACGGGCCGCGGCATTCGGCGAGGACCCCGCCGTTGAACTCGATGTCCGCCGAGACATGTCCCCGCGTCCTGAGGTTCACGTGCACGTAGTCCTCGGCGTCGCCGAGGGAGGCGATGCGCTTCAGCTCGCTCCACATCTGGATCGGCGGGAGCGGCAGCAGCTTCAGCGCCTGGAGCATGAGGTCCGTCATCTCGTAGTACGCCGCGCCGCCGCCAAGCCGCTTCACCGTCTGCCAGTCGTCGCGGCGGATGTAGTCCTCGCGGCGGATGCGTATCTGGTGGATCTCGCCGAGCCGCGCGTCGCCCATCATGGACCTTGCGAGCAGGAAGTCCGGCGCGAAAAGCCCGCGCTGCATCACGATCAGGCGGTTCTTGGCCTTCGTCGCCGCGCCCCTCAGGAGCTGCGCGTCGTCGAACGTGAGCGCCATGGGGGTCTCTAGGAGCGTCCAGAACCCCTTCTCCAGCGACATGAGGGCGTGCTTCACGTGGTCGGCCGAGCAGGTGGCGATGTCGACGATGTCGACGTCGCGCTCGTCCAGCATGTCCGCGAACTGGCGGAACATCCGGCAGTCGGGGAAGTCCTTCGCCACGATGTCGCGGCGCTCCTTCGCGAGGTCGCAGGCCGCGACCACCTTGAACAGCGCCGGATGCGCCTTGAACACAGGGTAGTGCGAAGAGAACATCGCACGCCCCAGGCCCATGAGGGCCACGCGGACCGGCGGACGCTGGTATTCTGGCTTCATTTTCTCACTATCTCCGTTATCGCCGACAGAAACTGCGCGACGTCCTTGAACTGGCGGTAGACGCTGGCGAAGCGTATGTACGCGACCTCGTCCACCTTGTGGAGCTCCTCCATCACGAGTTCGGCGATCTTGTCGGCGGGCACCTCGTCGCCCTCCAGGTTGGCGACGACGTGGTCTATCATCGTCCTGATCTGCTCGTCGCTCACGGGACGCTTGCCGCACGCCTGGCGTATTGACTTGTCGACCTTCGAGCGGTCGAACGCCTGCCGCCTCCCGTCGTGCTTCACCACCAGCACCTCGTCGCGGTCGATCTCCTCGTACGTCGTGAAACGGTGCCCGCAGGCGAGGCACTCCCGGCGGCGGCGTATCGCCGCGCCCTCGCGCGCCGTGCGCGAGTCGAGCACCTTGTCGTCGTCCTTACCGCACTTCGGGCACTTCATGGCTTCACTTTCCGTTAGGGCACATCGTGCAGTGGCGGCAGTCCAGGTTCACCGGAAGCGGCGCAGGGGCGCCGCGGCGGCGGGCGCTCCACTCCCCAAGCCTGTTTATGAGGGCGAGGAGGAGCCCGAGCGATATGAACCCGCCGGCCGGAAGGATCGCGAGCGTCACGGGCCCCGGGTTGATGCCCTTGATCGCGATGTCGCCCCACACGGTGAGCGTCCCCGCGCCGACGATCTCGCGCACCGCGGCGACAAGCGCCAGGGCGAGGGTGAAGCCGACGCCCGAGCCGAGCCCGTCGGCGAACGAGTCGACGATGCCGTTCTTGCAGGCGAACGCCTCGGCGCGGCCGAGGATGATGCAGTTCACCACGATGAGCGGGATGAAGATGCCCAGGGAGGCGGAGAGTTCCGGGAGGTACGCCTGCATCAGGAGGTCGATCGCCGTCACGAACGTCGCGATTATGACGATGTAGCAGGGAATGTGCACAGCCGCCGGAATCACCTTCCTGAGGGCGGAGACCAGGACATTCGAGCAGACGAGCACGAACGTCGCGGCAAGGCCCATGCCGAGCGCGTTCTCGAGACTCGTCGTCACCGCGAGCGTCGGACACAGCCCCAGGACGAGCCTGAACGTCGGGTTGTTCTTGAATATCCCGTACCAGAATGCCAACCATGTTTTCATACGCCGTATACTATACTGAGATATTTCGGGAAATGCAACACGAAACAGAAAAAAAAGGGGGCCGCGGCAGAAACGCCGCGGCCCTTCGCCTGTAACCGCCGGACACGGTCAGAACTCGAAGCCCTTGCGGATGTACGGCTTCACGAGCGCGTTCGCCGCGGCAACGTCGAACTTCTGCTTCTTCGAGCACCAGCCGAGCTTCTGGCCCGGGAGACGCTGCGCGACGCAGCCGACGAGGATGCCCTCCATCTGCGGAATGCAGTACTCGATGTCGGAGAAGCAGCGGGAGTGCGTCTGCTCGTAGTACGGCCCGTTGCCGAAGATCGCGTTGACGAACTCGCCGTAGTGGCCCTCGGCGAAGCCCTTCATCTCGACCGTCGACTTGCCGTCGCCGGCGGACGACGCCTGGCCGCAGAACGGAATCGAGCGCGCGACCGCCTTCGCGGCCTCGTGCTGGAACACGTCCTTGAACGCGCTGTCGGCGTCGAGCGCGATCGCGCACTTCCCGCCGTAGTCGTCCTGCATGAGGACCTGGCCCTTCGTGCCGATGATGAGGCAGCCGGTGTTGGGCACCTTGCCGCCGTGCGCCGACGCCCACTTGGGCATCAGCTCGGCCGCGGGCTTCTCGTCGCCGTCGTACCAGTAGAGGGTGACCGCCGGGAGCTTGACGCCGGGACGGACCTTGGACTCGCGCGCCCTGTAGGTGAGCTTGACGATCGACTTGAGCGGGTAGGCAACGTCGTTCTGGGACTCGATCATCGTGCACTCCGCGTCGGAGACGCCGCCGAGCTCGAGGCCGCGGAACGCGAGGTTCATCGTGTGGCAGGCCATGTCGCCGAACGCGCCCGCGCCGAAGTCGAAGAAGCCGCGCCACGTAAAGGTGTGGTAGACGTTCTTGCCGAGGTTCCACGGATCGTACACGTCGGCGTCCTTCGGATACTTGTCGAGGAACGGACGGTCCGCGGCCGTCGCGAGCCAGGCATTCCAGTCGAGCCCCTTGCGGACGGGGTCGCCGTTGGGATGGCCCTTCACCCAGTCGGCGACTCCCTTGCCCTGCGGCCACACCGGACGGTTCGTCCAGACATGCACCTCGGCGACGTCGCCGAGGATGCCGCTCTGGAGGACCTCGGTGCAGCGGCGCATCGAGTCGAGCGAGGAACCCTGGTTGCCCATCTGCACGACGACGCCGTTCTCGCGCGCCGTGCGGTTGAAGTAGTCGAGCTCCCAGAGGGTACGGACGAGAGGCTTCTGGACATAGACGTGAATGCCCTTCTTCATCGCCTGGATGGCGACGGGCGCGTGCACGTGGTCGGGCGTCGAGATCGTCATCGCGTCGATGCCGAGCTTGTCGGCGTCGTCGAGGAGCCTGCGGTAGTCGGTGTAGAACGGAACCTTTGAGAGGTCGAGCCCGGGGAAGTCCTTCTTCGCTTTCTCGAGCGCCTGCGTGAGCATTCCTGCATCGGCGTCGCAGAACGCCACCATCTCGACGAGACCGGTCTTGAGCATCGGCGTCCAGTCGCTGTATCCCTTGCCCATTATGCCTACCGCCGCGAGACGGACCTTCTGGCCGGGCATGCGGGGGTGCGGACTGAAGCACCCGCCCGCGCTGAGCAGTGAAACGCCCGCGAGACCGCGGAGAAACCCTCTTCTGCTGGAAGTGATCATGATTTGTTTCCTTCTTGTGTATTTCGCCCCGGGGAGCCGTCCGCGGCCTCCCGAGCAGTTTTTGGAGATTCTACCACACAACGGCCGCTTTCCGCAAGTGAAACCTTCCTCCGGGAGGAACTGCGTCCGCCCACCGGCTGCAGTATCCAGCGCTTGTTGTACCAGAACCAGTGCTCCGGGTAGCGGCGGATGCGCTCGTCGAGAAGGCGCATGACCTCGCGCGTGAGCCGCGCGGCCTCGGCCTTCCGGTCGGTCCCGGACATGTCGGGGCGGAGCGTCGCGACATGGTCGAAGACGTGCCGTCCCCTCTCGCGGCGCATCACGGCGACGACGATCGGCGAACCGCTGCGGACGGCGAACATGGCCCCCGCGTGGCTCACGTTCGCCCTTCCGCCGAAGAAGTCCACCTCGACGTCCGGCTGCGGAACGCGCAGGTCCGGGAGGATGGCGAACGCGCGCCCCGCCTCGAGCCTCTTCCGTATCTCCACGAGCGTCTTCATGCTGCCGCGGTCCAGCACCTCGATGTCGCCGTACTGCCGCTTCATCCACGCGTCGATCTTCGGGTTGCGCTGCTTCGCGGCGATCGCGAAGAGGGGAAGCCCGTACTTCGCCATCGCCCACGCCGCCATGTACCAGTTGCCGGAATGCGGAACCATGATGACGACGCCCCTGCCCTCGTCGACATACTTCTGCAGGCGGTCCTTGTAGAGCCGCCCGTCCACCACGTACCTGTCCATCCACTCGCGCGTGAGCCGCGGCGCGCGCATCATCTCGACGCCGGTCTCGAGTATGTTCGCAAAGCTCCGCCACGCGATGTCCCGGAGCTCGCTCTCCGGCTTCTCGGGGAAGACCTCCCTCAGCCGCTCCATCGTGCGCGCGCGTTTCAGTCGCAGCACGTGGAACGCGGTCCACGCAAGCGCCGCCGCAAGCGCCATGGCGATGCGGTAGGGGACGAGATTCACGACCCCGCAGAAGAACCGCAGCGCGAAGTACTCGACGTTGACGGCAGCCTTCGACTTCCTGGCCATCGGGGCTGCGGTCCGTCAGAGTTTCGACTGCGCGTCGGCGATGGCCTTGCAGACCGCGCGCGAGGTGATGGTCGCGGACGTGATGGCCTCGATGTCGCCGCCGTCCTTCTTCACCTTGAGGGCGGTCGCGTCCCTGCCGGCGAACTGGCCGGCGAACTCGGGAGTCTTGAGCTTCATGCCGAGCCCGGGCGTCTCCGCGGCCTGCAGCACCTTGTAGGAGATCACCGTCCTCTTGTCCTTCCTGAAGCCCACCATGAGGACGATGTCTCCGCCGTAGCCCTCGCCCGAGCGGCCCTCGGCGGTGTATCCCTCCTCGCCGCACAGGACGGCCGCCTTCGCCGCCTCGCGGGCCCTCTCGGCCGTGGCCGCGATCGGCTCCGCCGTGATGGAGTTGACGTACGCGAGCACCGCGGCGCATACGCCGCTGATTGCCGTGAGGCTTACGACGAGTCCAAGTATCTTCTTCATCTGGGGTTTCCCTTCACTTCGCGCCGAACGGCTTCGGCTGGGTCCAGCGGTTGACGAGCGGACAGAGCGCGTTCATGATGAGGATCGCGAACGAACACCCTTCGGGATACGAGCCGAACTGGCGGATCAGCATGCAGAGAAGTCCGCACCCGAAGCCGAATACGAGCTTGCCCTTCGCCGTGATCGGACTCGTCACGTAGTCCGTCGCCATGAAGCACGCGCCGATCATCACGCCGCCGGTCAGGACCTGCATCATCGCAGGCGCCCCGCCGGCAATCAGCGAATAGACGAACACCGTCGCGATGAACGCAAACGGGATGTGCCAGGTGATGACCTTGCGCCAGAGGAGATAGACGGCGCCGATGGCGAGCGCTATCGCCGACACTTCGCCGATGCAGCCCGGCATGTTGCCGACGAGCATGTCGCAGAGCGAGGGGACGCCCTTGCAGGCGGCGTTGCAGAGCCCGTGCGGCGAGGCCGACACAGTCGCCTCCGCCGCGAACCACGTCTTCATCACGGCGAGCGGCGTCGCGGTCGTCGCGGCCTCGGGCGTCCTCCACCAGAACGGTTTGAGCCACGTGGTCATCGGACCGGTGAACGAGATCAGCATGAACGCGCGGGCGGCGAGCGCCGGATTGAACGGGTTCATCCCGAGCCCGCCGAAGACCTGCTTCGACACGCCTATCGCGAACACCGAGCCGACGACCGCCATCCACAGCGGTATCCCCGCCGGGAGGTTCAGCGCGAGGAGAAGCCCCGTCACCACCGCCGAAAGGTCGCCGATCGTGTTCTCGCGCTTCATCGCGAGGCGGCAGAGCGCCTCCGTCACGATGCAGGTCGAGACGCACACGGCGATAGTCCACACCGCCGGCATGCCGAAGAAGAAGATTCCCATCGCGGTCGTCGGGAGAAGCGCGATGATGACGTCGAGCATGATGCGCGAGACGCTCACGCGCCCGTGCGCATGGGGGGAGCTCGACAGGATGTAGTGTTCGGCTGTTTCCTTCGGTTTCATTTCGCCTCCTTTGCCGCGGCGGCCTTGGCCTTCTCGGCGGCGATGCGCGCACGGATCGAGTTCTTCGCGCGGCGGCAGCTCTGGGTGATGGTGCGGTAGGCCGGGCAGCCGAAGCTGCACGCGCCGCACTCGATGCAGTCCATGACGTGCGCGTCCTCGGCGGCCTTTACGTCGTTCGCGTCGACCGCCTTCGATATAAGCGCCGGGTTGAGGTTCATTGGGCAGGCTCTCAGACACCGCCCGCAGTTTATGCAGGCGCCGGACGCGTACTGGAAGACGCGCCTCTTCGAGAGGAGCAGGAGCCCCGACGTAGTCTTGGTCGTCCCGATGTCGAGCGTCGAGACGGCGAAGCCCATCATCGTGCCGCCGGAGATCACCTTCGCGGGCGGCTCCTTCTCGCCGCCGCAGAACGCCACGAGGTCGGAGTACTTCGTCCCGCTCGGCGCAAGAACGTTCTTCGGCTCGGCGACGGCATCGCCCGACACCGTGGTGACACGCTCGAGGACCGGCTCGCCCTTCTCTACGGCGTCTGCTATCGCGGCGACCGTGCCGACGTTCTCGACGACGCAGCCCACGTCGATGGGAAGCGCGGGCGGCTCGGGGACGACGCGCCCGACCGTCGCGAATATCTGGTGCTTTTCGCTGCCCTGCGGATAGAGGACGGGGAGGACGACGATCTCGACGTTGCCGTCGATGTCGGCGAAGGCCTTCTCCAGGGCCGCTATCGCCTCGGGCTTGGTCGCCTCGACCGCGATCCTGACGGCGCACATGCCGAGGATCTTGCGCATGATCTCCACGCCGAGACGTATCCTGTCCGCCCGCTCGAGCATGACACGGTAGTCGGCGGTAAGGTACGGCTCGCACTCGGCTCCGTTGAGGATAAGGTACTCGCAGCGCTTGCCGGGCGGCGGGTTGAGTTTCACGGATGTCGGGAAGCCTGCGCCGCCCATTCCGCATATCCCCGCCTCCTCCACGCGCTGCAGGAGCTCCTCGCGGTCCGCCGCCTTCCAGTCGAGGGGAGGCAGGATCGGCCCCACCGGAACCGGATCGCCTTCGGGCGCGGGCACGGTCGTGTCGAGGATCACCGCGTCGGCCATGCCGCCCGCGGGGCCGATGCGCTTCTCGACCGACTTGACGAGCCCGCCGGCGCTGGCCCTGACACAGACCGATATGAACCCGTTCTTCTCGCCCAGCAACTGCCCGCGGTGGACGTAGTCTCCCGCCTTCACGATGCACTTCGCGGGCGCGCCCAGGTGCTGGCTCATGGAAATCACAAGTTCGGACGGAACCGGCATGCGCTCTATCGCCTTGTCCCGGGCGAGTTCCTTGTTGTAGTCGGGATGCACCCCGCCCTTGAACCTGAACGATGATTTTACCGTCTTCACTGGCAGCCCTTTCTGCTACTCGACACTTTGCAGTGTATTAGATCAGATCGGACACGACTTGTGGCAAAAACCTTCATGTCGCGATTCGCCCCGCCCGGTGCAGCCGCAGACGGCATTCGCGGCTGCCGGAAGCTCACTGCCTCCCTGCGTCTTTCGGTTTCAACTTCCATAGAGAAGGGGACGCTTCTTACAGGCATTACGTCGCACTTCGAGACACAATGTATGGACTTAACCATTTTTTGATACTAAATAATATATCATTTCGGAGTTAGCCACAGGACAAAAAGCCGCGACCTACAGCTCTCTGCACAACGGCGGCGCAGGCAAAAGAAAAACCCCCAGAACTTCCGTTCTGAGAGTCAGCCGCCAATGTTGGCGGAGGGGGGGGGATTCGAACCCCCGGTGGAGTTGCCCCCACACAACCTTTCCAAGGTTGCACCATCGACCACTCGGACACCCCTCCAGTCGTTTTCTTGTTCGCCTGCCGCGCTGGTGCCAGGAGCGGGACTCGAACCCGCACATACTCTCGTATAGCAGATTTTGAGTCTGCCGCGGCTGCCATTACGCCACCCTGGCTCTGCCCGGTCTGGAGCGGGCGAAGGGAATCGAACCCTCGTAGCCAGCTTGGAAGGCTGGAGCTCTGCCATTGAGCTACGCCCGCTTTGCAAACGAACGGGGGATATTATACCATAATCCGAAGATTGCCCGCAAGTGGGGGCCGGAACTTCCGGCGCACCTGTTCAGATGATCGCGAGGCGGAGCGCAAGGCTGGCGCAGGCGACGGCGTCGTAAAGCCCGTCGTGCCAGGTGCGTCCCTCGATCTGCGGGACGCATCCGAGCATCTCGCAGAGGTCTCCGAGCCTGTACGACGGGAGCCCGGGATAGCGCGCCCTGGCCAGTTTCATCGTATCGACCCACGGACCCCATTTCGTGAGCGGCGCGGTTCGTGTCAGGATCGTCCGCTCGCACGCGATGTTGTGAGCCGCGAGACGAACCCCGACGAGCGCCGGGGACCACGTCTCGAAAGAGCTCTGGAGCGTGCCGAGGGCGTCCGCCTCGTGCGCGCGCGGCGGCGCGCCCTCGACATCGAAAAACCATTCGCCGGACTCGACGATCCCGCCGCCGGAGACGCGCGCGTACCCGAGCTGCCACGGCTCGTTGGTTCCGCCGTCTTCGAACCCGGTCGTCTCGAAGTCTATCGCGACGAACTCCACGCCGGCATCACCGTCCGACGGCCTTGCGGTAGCGGGCGATGAGCTGGTTCGTCGAGGAGTCGTGCTTCCCCGCGAACTTCTTCGCCGTGAGGTCCGCGAGGACGCCCTTCGCGAGCACCTTGCCGAGCTGCACGCCCCACTGGTCGAAGCTGTAGACGTTCCAGATAACCCCCTGCGTGAACACCTTGTGCTCGTAGAGAGCGACGAGCGCGCCGAGCGTCTCGGGCGTGAGCTGGTCGCAGAGGAGCGTGTTCGTCGGCTTGTTGCCCTCGAACGTCTTGAACGGGACGAGCTTCTCGGGGACGCCCTCCTTGCGGCACTCGTCGGCGGTCTTGCCGAACGCAAGCGCCTCGGTCTGCGCGAAGAGGTTCGCCATCAGCTTGTCATGGAGATCGCCGATCGGGTTGTGCGTTTTGCAGCAGCCAATGAAGTCGCACGGAATGAGGTGCGTGCCCTGGTGGATAAGCTGGTAGAACGAGTGCTGCCCGTTCGTGCCGGGCTCGCCCCACTCGATCGGACCGGTCTCGCGGTCGACGGGAACGCCGTCCTTGCCGACGCTCTTGCCGTTCGACTCCATGTCCATCTGCTGGAGGTACGCGGGGAAGCGCGAAAGGTACTGGTCGTAGGGGAGCACGCAGTAGCTCTCCGCACCGTATCCGTTCGAGTAGAGGATGCCGAGCAGCGCGAGAACGACCGGCATATTGCGCTCGAGGCGGGCCGTGCGGAAGTGGCGGTCCATCTTGTAGTAGCCCCTGAGGAGCTTCCTGTAGTTGTTCCTGCCGATCGCGATCATGAGCGAGAGGCCGATCGCGCTCGGAAGCGAGTACCTGCCGCCGACCCAGTCCCAGAATTCGAACATGTTCTTCGTGTCGATGCCGAACGCGGCGACCTCCTTCGCCGCCGTCGAGACCGCGACAAAGTGCTTCGCGACTGCGGACTCGGCGTCCTTCTTCGAGAGCCCAGCCTTCTTCGCCTCGGCGAGGAACCACTCCTTCGCGGCAAGCGCATTGGACATCGTCTCCTGCGTGGTGAAGGTCTTCGACGCGATGATGAAGAGCGTCTCCGCGGCCTTGACCTGGCGGAGCGTCTCCGCGAGGTGCGTAGAGTCCACGTTCGAGACGAAGAAGAACTTCATGTTGCGCTTCGTGTAGGGCGTAAGCGCGATGTTCGCCATGACGGGGCCGAGGTCGCTGCCGCCGATGCCGATGTTGACGACGTTCTTGATGCGGCGGCCGGCGAAGCCCTTCCACTTGCCCTGACGGACCTTGTCGGAGAAGTCGCCCATCTGGCCGAGCACCTTGCGGACGTCCTTCAGCACGTCCTTTCCGTCGACCTTCACCTTGTCCGCCTTGTTGAGGTTGCGGAGCGCGGTGTGGAGGACGGCGCGCCCTTCGGTCGCATTGATCTTCTTGCCCGTGAACATCTTCTCGATCTCTTCCTTGAGATTCGACTCCTTCGCGAGCCTGACAAGCGCCTTCATGACCTTGTCGTCGATGCGGTTCTTCGAGTAGTCGAGCATCCAGCCCGCCGCCTCCAGCGTGTACTTGGCCGCGCGGTCCTTGTCCTCCGCGAACAGCTCCTTGATCGTCTTCTTCGACGACGCCGTCATCGCAACGTCGAGATTCGCCCACTTGTCTTTCTTGTCTTGAGTCATTTTAACGAGTCCTTTGGGGGTTTGGGTGCTATTATACCACATTTTCGGCCATCCGGGCGCACAACTCCGGAAACGTCCCGTTCATGCGCGGAGAAACCGCCACCAGGAACAGCATCACGCCCGAGCCTCTTCCCTTCGGCATCTTGGACTGGTGGAGGTTGAGGGAAGCAAACTCCTTACCCCACTCGTGTAAAGCAATTCTCAATCCCTCAAAACGCGTTGTATTATAGCACATTTCGGCTATGTCAGGCGGTTGAATCATCAAAAAACCACACCCATGAGATTTCTCCCCGAAAAAGTTGATGGAGAAAATATTTCTATTTTTTCTGAATCAACTTTCATGCATTCCGCCCCTACACCCGCTCCAGCAGCCTGCGGAGACGCTCCTTAAGCCGCTCCACCTCGTCCCAATCCTTCTGCTCCTCGGCGTAGGCGATCAAGCCCTCAAGCCGATGTATCTGCTCGATGTTGTTGTCTCTCCGCGGCATCGCCATAAAAGATCCCTCTATCGGTCTGTCATGTTTTCGCGTTTCCTTTATCATCCGCCGTTACTTCGCCTCAAGGTTCGTGTCGTTGGGGGTGGGGTTGAACAAGCCGGAAAGCAGAAGAGTTGGCATTCCATCCCAACTCGCGTCAACATAAAAAGCCTTAATATATCCATAACAGGCGGATTTCATCTTACCGTCATCATCCATCGTACACCGGCATCTCACAACCGCAAGGCGCACGTTGTCAGGATGTTTCACATATCCGCTACTGTCCCTGCCAACTGTTTTAAGCACCTTTTCGTGGTAAGGTGTCTCCTTCACAGCCTCATACACGTATTTATAGTCGCTTTCTTGGATACAGTTCACATAGTACGCACCCGACATCTTCCCCGAGAAGCGAAGAGATGCCATGCAATGACGACTGTCTGGCGGCGGCAATCCGTCCCACTCTACATTGAGCTCGAAATCTGACTCGATGCCAGTTCCGTAAGGCTTCACGAAATCTCCGACTTCCATATCTACGCCAATCCAAACATTTGTCGCCGGGGCTGGCCTATGGGTAAAGGCGAATTGGCGTAAGCTTGCGGGATGTCGCTTTTCCCTCAACCGCATCAGTTCAATCCCACCGTATGGCATCCATTTCCCGTCTTTCACTTCATGCTCCTCGCCCATCAACGAATAACAAAGTTTACGGTGCGAGTCGTAATATCCCTCCTTTGAAACAAACAAATTGATTTCATCCCCGCATGTCTTGCCGCGTATCGAAAAATGTCCGCTCTCGTCCGTCAAGCCCTCTATCCAGTATCCCTTGGGTTTGAAATTCATCCCCATGAAGACACGAACGTTTGCATTGGAGACGGCAACGCCATCATCATTAACAACAGATAATGTAATTGATGCGTCTGCGCCTTTAAGCACTGCTCGGTTGAAGTCACTGCTCGTTCGCGATGCCATTGCCACAGACGAGGCAAAAAGAGACAATACGGTGAAACACACTTTCATTGAAGCCCTCCTTGAGATTTGATTGCTTGATAAAACATAAAATTGAAGAAGTACGACACGTCCTTGATGTCTGAGTGCAACCACTGCCCTGGATATGTTGAATGCTCAGGCCACCCGTTGGGACGTCCGATTCCACCATCAGACTCATCGACAATATTCAAGTCTCTGTTTCGATTGGATCCCAATATAGACAATAATCCCGACCTTCCAGTCGCTGGCGCGAGAGCAGGTATTCCAAGCGCCAAATGCGCACCACGAACAACAAGCGGGATGTTCGTAGCATTCATACTCAATGGATAGCAATAGAAAACAGTGTTGGTCTTAAAGTCCGCATCGGTCATGTGCGATGCTTGTTCTACGGAAATCTTGTTTGAACCAAGTGGATTCTCCTCAATATTCCAGCCTGACCAGTTGGTTGCACCCCCACCAACGAACATGCCTCTTCCTTTGAATAGTTCCTGTTTGTGCCAAGAGTATCGTCCAAGGCTACTCGTAACGCCCGACAAGACTCCAATGCTGTTCCGAGGATACAACTCCAGCACCTCGTCGCCGGTTGAATAGAAGTCTACCGCATTACTCACGACGTTTGCAAATCGGCCCGGCCATCCCAGATATTTCCTGTCATCGATAGGCTCGTTGGCGAAAAGCTTGTGCCAGTTGGATGCCCAGGAATTCGTCGGATAATCCTCCCAGTCTGGATGGACAAGCTGTTGAACACGAATTGAAGTGTTGCTCGTATGGTAGAAGGCTTCGGACGGAACGGCAGAATTGCACATGAGGTATTTCGACACATGAAGGCCGTGGTCTTGAATCATTGAAGAAACGACCATGTTGCCGAGCGAGTGCGCCATCACTACTTTATCGCCCGGAATATTTGTAATGGTCATCACAAGCTGCGCCGCAACCTCAAACGCATTGCTCGCATCCTGGTGATAATTTGAATCTAAGCCAATGTCACTCCGCCAGTCGACGTTGTAGAAGTCGACGTTGCAGCCCGCATGCCATAGACGCTTGAAAAGCTGGTCGCCCCACAGCTCGGCGTCGGATTCGCTCACGTTCGCCCCATGTAGGAAGACGAGCTTTTTCATGCTATCAACGCCATATGGAGCATTGTCCGGCAAGGAGATGTTCGTCGGGCGGGTCTCGCCTTCGCCTGAGAGGTGCCGCGAGTTGATCCAGCGGTACATCCAGCGGACAGGACGCGTCCTTATGGGCAGTCTGCACCTGAACGCCTCCGCCCCGTCGAGGTACACCTTAAGCGCAACGGCGTCTGAATCCCACCCGGTCGATTCGGCAAGCATCACGCCGGAGTTTGGCCCGAAGCTCTGAATCACGTTGTCCAGGACAACATCTCCGTCCACAAGCGGCGTAAGCGGTGCCGAGCGGAGTTGCCCGCCGTAGACGGTCTGCACGTCGTTGGTCTGGGCGAGTTCCAGTTCCTGCCAAGGGATGTCGGCAAATGTCACGTTCAGCGAAGACCCCCAGCTGTCGCCGCCGATTCGGTACGAAACAGTACAGTTGCCCCACTTGTTGGTAAGATCGTGAAGGTCGATGGCGACGGCAAATAGATTCAGAAGATCGTATGTGCCATTGACCACAAGATCTGCGGTATTGAGCGGTTCGGGCGAAAGCCATTCGGCGATTCCGCCTACGACCGGCAAGGGTGAAGGTATCCGGTCAAGTTTGACTTTCTCCTCGTTGACCCAGAACCTAAACGGATTCCCCTGGCGGAACAGCTCAACGTCTTCGGCATCGATGCGTCCGTTGTGGTTGAAGTCTGCCTTGAGAGGAGGCTTAATCGCCGTCACTCGCTGGCGAACGACATCGTTCACGCATCCGTTGGCGTTGGTGGCGGCAAACCCGAACACGATGTCGGTCGCGCCCTCCTGCGCAGCCGTAAGCGTGACGGTCATTTCACGACCGCTCGTGTGTTGCGCCATGATCTTCTTCCATTGCGCCAGAGACATATCGAACGACTTCCCCGTTGATGAATCGGCAAGCAGGAGCGGATCGTCCGTCACCGTACCGCCAAGCGAAAGACCGTAGAGCGGAGAGCCTAGATAGAGCTTGAATCCTGGCGTATTACCATCCAGCCCGATATGGATATTGCCCGACGGCAAATCAACATCGGTACGGAGCCGGAAATCCGCACCGTAGATGCGGTTCGTGCCGATGACGACAGGGAACCCAAACGCAGGATTGGCGTCGTTGAGTTTCTTAAGATTGAAATACGGATGGTCGATCTTAAGTCCCAGCACGGTGTAGCGGTGCGTCTCGTAGACGACGCCTGTCTTGCAGAGGGAGAGGAAGGAGTCCTCGAAGTCCCTGCTGGGCGCGAGACCGTGGACGTAGACATCGCAGTCCTCGACGGTGCGCTCGAAGCGCTCGCCGTCCTCCGTGCGCACGGCAAGGTTGTATGACTTCGCGGCAAGCGCGACGCAGTTCGTCCAGTGGTCGGGACAATCGCAGCACTTGACCCATGCGTCGGGAACGTCTATCGGGATGGTGTTCGTGTGCGCCGGGACCCTGTCGAGCTTCAGCACGCCCGCCATCGAGGCGACCGCCGTCGCATTTGTGTATGCGTCGCGGTGGAGGCTTTCGCACTGGTCGTAGGGGCAGTTATGTTCGGCGCATATGTTGGCCGGGGTTTCGCCATCCTCCACCTCGCAGCACGCACATCCGCAGTCGCACCACGGACTGCCGCAGCAGCCGCCCTCGCCGCAGGAGCAGTCGTGTCCATCCCCGTATTCCTCTTCCAGCGACATCCCGTCTCCCTGCAGGTCATCGTCGTCGTCCTCGGACAGCCTGGGGCAGAAGCGGAGCGTCTGAACGTAGTTCGTCTCCCCGGCCATGTAGTCGGGGTGGCTCATCGTGTAGCATATCGTGCGCGTCTGGTCCTTCGGGAAACTGCCGTGAATTTCCGCCGACACGGGCGGCACGTTCGTGATCGCGACGCCCAGCTCCTCGCTCTTCCAGGTCGCGGCGAGCCAGGCGAACTCCTCGCCGTGGACGAGCGTCACCGTCCTCGCCTTCGCGTAGAGGTCGTGGATGCAGGGGACGGTCGCGTCCGTGTGCGGGAACGCCAGCCACCCGTGCGTCCAGTACCAAGTCGGCATCTCGCCGATGAGGAAATCGTCGGAATCAAGCGCGACGTCGAGATCGTCGGGTTTGTCGAACCACACTTCCTTGCGCACGCCCCTGCCGACGGCGAGAAGCAGCGTGTTTGTGACAGGATTTACAGGATTGTCAGGATTTGCGCCACCTCTCAATCCTGCCAATCTTGTTAATCCTGTCGAAAAACCGACAAGGGGGACAACATCATCTCCGACAACAAGTCTTCCGGTTCCGCTTCCGGAGACCATGACCTTCAGGACGGCGACCTCTGCCGAAGACTGCGGATAGGCGAAGACGCCGTTCGTCGTGCCTGAGTAGAAGATATGTTCAATGACGGTGTTCGTCGATCCTTCAGGACAGGAGAACGGGTCGAGGCCCCCGAGCTTCACGGCGAAGCCGTCGCAGTACGTGGCGCTGATGGAGTTGGGGTCGAGCGGATCGGAATCGTAGTCGAACAGCTCCTCGTAGTCCGTCAACCCGTCGTAGTCGGTGTCCGCGTTGCGCGGGTCGGTGTAGTGGACGAAGAGCTCGTCGATGGTGGCGACGCCGTCGGTGTCAGGGTCGTCGTCGTATGCGTCCTCAGGAAGGAGCGGATAGAACGCCATCGATGTGACGTTCGTCGGAAGCGCGTTCGTCGTCCACTCGTTCCCGGCGAAGGACACGCCCGCGAGGACGTTGGAGACGGACTCGGCGTCGAGGCGGGAGAAGTCGTAGCGGTAGGCGAACTGGCCGTTTGTCATGAACTCGACCTGGAACGAGAGCGGCCTGCCGGTGTCGCGGTCGAGGAGCGCGTTCCGCCACGTAATGACGAGCGAGTTCTGCGGCGTGATCGCATACCACACCTGGATGGGCCTGTCGGATTCGGCGAGCCAGTCCCAGTTCGCCTCCGGCACGACGCCGAGCGAGGCCATAAGCGGCGCGAACCAGTAGTTGGCGGCGATTGAGTCGTCAGCCTCGCGTACCAGCGGCTCGATCTTGCCGAAGGAATAGACGCGCAGCCGCTCGACGTCGTTGGTGGCGACGCTGAACGCCCAGTTCGTGAAGGCGACGTAGAACCAGTCGGTGGCCGCGCCGTGGCCGCGCCAGTCGGACACGGTGGTCGCATTCTGGGGCGGCGCGAAGTCGAACTCCTCGTCCGTACCGACGCGCGTCATGACGACACCGCGCCGGAAGTCGTCGCCGGACAGCGTCCGCGTCGTATTCGTCGAGGAGATGGGCGTGACGTCAGACCACTCGTCCACGACCGGCGCAGGATCGCCGAGGACGCCGCCCGCCATCGGACGGATCTCGCCTATGACGCCGTGGCCGAGTGTATTCGTGACAGCGCCGGGCGAACCCGCCTGCGGAAGCCCGCCGCCGGGGCCGATCACCATCTGGACGTTGTTCGTGCCGCCGCCACCGCCATCGCCTCCGCCGTTGCCGCCTCCGTCGCCCGGCTTGACGCTCGCATAGACCCACAGCGACAAGACAAACGCCGCAATCGCGATCCTTCTCCCCCACGGCTGGCGGCCAAGCCTGCTCCATGCGTCCCTGAACGGGCACACGCCCTTCTCGCGCATGCATACGACGACAAGCGCGACAAGGGAAGCGCAAAGTCCCAAAAGAAGCGACCCTGTCCAGATTCTCGTCAGCATGGCGTCACCTGAGCCTTATTGCAAACGATGCGTACTCGATGTCGCAGCGCACCCATTCCGAAGGGACGCCCGCGCCGCGACGGGTCACGCGAACCATGTCCCACTCCTCGCGGAAGAGCCAGGCAGGCGGCATTGTCGCCAGCTCAGGGAACGCCGCCACGCACCCCTCTAGCGACCGCTGTCGCGGCTCACTTCGTTCGGGGGATATCCCGCAGGTGGCCGTGAAACGCCTCGGCACTACAGACGAGTTGTTTTCCAAGTGTATGTCGCAAACACTGCACAGGGCGTTTGTGGCGGCTTCCACCTCGATCCGCTCCCACGCAGGGACGTTCTCGATGAAATAGCGGCCCCCGCGCCATCCGTAGACAGTGTCGATCTCCTGGACGTCAAGAACGCCGTTCGTGTTCGTGTCCCGCCCGAAGGCGACCTCGAGGTTGTTCGTCGGCGTCCCGGCGAGCTGGATGTGGATGCCGAACTCCCGCGTGTCCGTGCGGCTCGCGTGCAGCACGATGTTCGTGGAGACCTCCGTGTCCGCGAAAGGCGACACCGGCTGCGCCGGTACGAGAATCGTGCGGGCGGACGCAGCAAAAGGCATCGTCACGGCGAGAAAGCACGCAATCCGTGTTCCCGCCGTCCATAGGCGCATCATCCACGCAGGCATGGCGACATCCATTCCGGAATCTCCTCGCAACCTCTTTGTGGGATGTAGAAATTTTCTAATATTGTACCAAATCCCCGTCTCGCCAGAAAGCGCCGTGGCAGCGAAAAAGGGAGAATCGGAGTTCTCCCTTTCGACGTTTTTTAGTGGTGGGCGGTGAGGGACTCGAACCCCCGACCTTGACCGTGTAAACGCCAAATCAAAACCCAAAATTCACTTGGAAATT
>JAFRJH010000166.1 GCA_017432385.1 Kiritimatiellia bacterium | reverse complement strand
GAGAGAAAAGGCTTGGATTCGGCCTTGCGGCGGTTCAGCAGGCGAACTCCGTTGATGCGCACGCGCCCCGGAAACCGGCAGAAGATGGAGTCGATGCGAAAGAGCCAGTTGGTGGAGGAAATCTCTTCCGAAATGCGCTCCAGCGCCTCGTCCGGCAGGCGGATGTCGAAGCGGGAAAGAAGGAAGAGGGAAACGGCGACCAGCGCGAGGAGGGAAAGGAAGATCTTGAAAGCCGCTTTCATTCGCTTTGGCAGCCCCAAGGAGAGTCGAACTCCTCTTACCTGGATGAGAACCAGATGTCCTAGCCGATAGACGATGGGGCCAGCTTGTTTTGGTGCACCCGGTGGGATTTGAACCCACACACCTTGCGGCACCAGAACCTGAATCTGGCGTGTATGCCAATTTCACCACGGGTGCTACGGGCGCATAGTATCTCAAATTTTCGCCGTTCTGTCAATGGGGGTCGGAAAAGAAACTCACGGCTTGAGGCTGAAATACCTGCGGACGGTCTCCGCGGAGACCTTCGGACGGCGCAGACGGTCGAATACGCCGGCAATGGAGCTGCCGAACTTGTCCGAGACAGACTTCCCTCCGAAGCGCTCGCGCGTGCGCCCGTCGTTCATCTGCCAGATGGAGAAGCCGACGACCTCCGGATTCGCCCAGAGCGTCTCGAAGATGTCGGTCAGATACTCGTCCTGGAACTCCTCCGTGTTCGGCGAGGCGTACTCGCCGCGCCGTCCGAACTCGCCGCCGCAGCCCGACTCCGACACCATGATGGGCTTGTCGGGATATCTCCTGCGGAACTTCGCGACGATCCCGTTGAAGTTCTCGCGCACGGACTTCGCCAGCGCCGCCTTGTCGCCCGGAACCATCGGAATCGTCCCCGGATAGGAGTTGAACGCGACGATGTCCATGTTGGTGCAGCCGATGTCCTTGTCGGTGATGTTGCACGCGAACGTCACGAGGCGGCCGGAGTTCTCCGCGCGGATCGTCTCGGCAAGGCGGTCGATCATCGCCTTGCCTTCGGGCTTGTGGCTCGCGCACTCGTTGAGGAAGCCGTAGATGATCACCGAGGGGTGGTTGAAGCTCGCTCGCACCATGTCGCGAGTCTCCTTCACCTGCATCTCGCAGAACTCGCCGTCCCTGAACTCGTTCGGAGGATAGTTGTTGTTCACGTAGTCCTGTCCGTTGCCCCAGCCGAGCGACTCCTCCCAGACAAGGACGCCGTTCTCGTCGCAGAGGTCGAGGAAACGCCCGCACTGCTGGTAGTGCGCGCCGCGGATGAAGTTCCCGCCGAGCGCCTTGAGGCGCTGGATGTCCTGGACCATCATCGCCTCGCCCGTCGCAGCGCCGCTGAGCCAGTCGGACTCGTGGCGGTTGAAGCCCTTGAGGAAGAGCTCCTTGCCGTTGAGGTATATCCTGCGGTCCCTCGCCTCGACCTGGCGGATGCCAAAACGGGCCGAAAGACTAAAGCCCAAAGTTGAAAGCCGGACGGACAGCCTATGCAGATTCGGGGAGTCGGGAGACCACAGGCGGAAGTCCGGAACAGCGACGACGGCGCGGCCATTGGCGAAGGCAGCGGTCATGGGGTCGCCCCCGTCGAACGAAAGCGTCGCCTTGGCGTCGCCCAGATTCTCTACCTCCACCTCGACCTTGCCGGTCCTGTAGTCGAGCGTCCTGACGAAGACCTTCGGCTCCCGCTCGACGAGCTTCACGCCGTGGTAGAAGCCGCCGTAGAAGTAGAAGTCGTAGTAGGGACGCGCCAGCTTCACCCGCGGCCACGAAAGGATGTTGTCGACAGCCGCGAAGAGCGTGTGCTCGCCGGCGGCGAGCGGCCCGACGGGAATCTCCAGCCGCGCGTAGGGGTACGGATGGAGCCCGAGATCCTTACCGTCCAGCTCGAACTTCGCCCTGACGCCCATTCCGTCCACGACCAGCACCGCGTCCTTCATCGGCTCCGCGAGCTCGAAGGTGCGGCGGTAGAGACCCGTGCCGCGCTTCATGTACCACTTGGGCATCATGTCGTAGCAGGCCGGGACGGGGACAACGTCCGTCGCCGCAAATCCGGCCTTTGCCACGTCCTCGAGGGGCTTGCCCTCCTCGAAGCGGAAACTCCAGCTACCGTCAAGCGACAGCGCGAAAGCCAGAAGACACGAACAGACCATACGCACTACTCCTTTCGTTGTTTCAGGCAATTATACCAAAAACGAATGAGAATGCGGGAAGATTCGACGAGAGCAGACGAGACGACCTGAGAAGTCGGGCTTGTCAGACTGCGGAAAACCTGTATTCGGTGACAGACTTGAAGACCTGTCCCGGACGCAGCACCGTGTCCGGCCATTCCGGCTTGTTGACCGAGTCCGGATGCGCCTGCGTCTCGAACGCGAAGGCCGCGAGCGGGAAGAGCGCCCTCCCGAACTGGTCCTTGAGCGTATCGTTGAGCGCAAAGCCCGAGTAGAACTGCATCCCCTTCTCCGTCGTCCACGTCTCCATGCGGCGGCCCGTCTCCGGATCCTCCGCGGACGCCGCGAACGCGAGCGACCCGTCCTGCGAGGAAAGCACCCAGTTGTGGTCGTACGCGCCCTTCATGCGCGCGCCGATCCCGTGGGGGGCGCGGAAGTCGAAGTCCGTCCCCTCGACGGACGCGATTTCGCCTGTCGTGATCTGCCCGACCCCGGTCGGCGTGTAGCCGTCCGCCGCGATCCTGACGACCTCGTCCGACACCGGGCGCCTAGCCTCGCCGCTCAGGTTGAAGTAGACGTGGTGCGTGAAGTTGACCGGCGTCGCCTTGTCGGTCGTCGCCGTCCACTCGATGCGCCAGACATTGTCCTTCGTGAAGGTGTAGACGCACGTGACGTCGAGGTTCCCCGGAAATCCGCCTTCGCCGTCCGGGCTCGCGAGCTTCAGCTCCAGCGCCTCGCCCTCCTCAGTCTCGAACGGACGCGCCGCCCAGACCTTGTCGTGGAATCCGGTCGGACCGCCGTGCAGGAGGCACGGGATGCCGTCCGGCGCGATGTTCGTCGGGCACGCGTATTCCGTGCCGTCGACCGTGAACTTTCCGCCCGCGACGCGGTTCGCGTAGCGCCCGATCAGCGAGCCGCCGAATCCCGGCTTCGAGAAGTCGAGCGACATCGCGACGTTCTCGCAGACGCCGTTGCGGTCCGGGACCGAGATGCGGCGGACCTTGCCGCCGTAGTCGAGCACCTCCAGCTCCGCGGCGTTTCCGCCGCGGAGCGTGAAGGACTTGATGGCGCGGCCGTCGGCCGTCCTGCCGAAATCCCTGACTTCCATGGCGTCAGGCGTTCTTGACCCACGCGTGGGCGGGGTCCATGGAGCTGATGAGGCCGCGGCCCTGCGCGCCCGCCATCGTCCAGAGGTAGTACATCTGGTAGCCGGGCGCGCCGACGAGCGGATGGTATCCCTCGGCGATCGCGACGGTGTCGTAGCTCTGCACGCGGTACGCCTCGTTGAGCGAACCGTCGGGCTTGTAGACGGACTGGAACCCGAAGCCCTGCGGCGGGTCGAAGAGGTAGAAGTAGGTCTCCTCCATGTCGAGCTCGGCCGGCGGGTTGTTGACGTCGTGGCGGTGGGACGGATAGCCCGACCAGTTGCCCGACGGGATCATTCCCTCGCCGATGTAGAAGTGCTCGGAGTCGAACTTCTCGTCGAGGATGATCTCGGACGTGCGCGTCCAGTTGTCCTTGCCGAGCGCGATGTGCCGCGTGTCCTCGGGCCTGATGAGCGTGGGCTTCGCGGTGTCGCGCGTCGCGGGCGAGCCGTTGTACGCGAGCTCGACGTCGGAGAGCGCCGTAATCGTGTACTTCGTGCGGCGGGGGAGGTAGAGGCAGTGGGGCTTGCCGGTGAACGGCGACTTGCGTCCGTCCGCCACCTCGAACGCCCAGCCGTCGCCCTTCGCGGCGAAGTTGCCGCCGATGAGCACGAACGCGACTTCGCTCTCGGCCGTGTCGCCTTCGTAGGAAGTCCCCTTCGCGAGCTTCAGAAGCCCGAATTTCGTGAGCTTCATGCCGTACTCGCCGACGTCGAATATCTTGTTGTAGCCCTGGGCGGGCTTGAGCGGAATCCGCAGGTCCATTTCAGTCTCCTAGTTTTTTGTTGTTGGTCTGGAGACTATTATACCACACTCGGACGAAACCGGGGCGGATTTCGCGCGTACGCGGTCAGCTCTCGGCGCCTTCGACGATCTTCGGCAGGAGGAACTCGTCGCCGACCCTGGCGGGCGCGTTCGCGAGCGCCTTCTCCGCCGGCAGCGACGGCCTCACCACGTCCTCGCGGAAGGCGTTGACGAGCGGCCTGCCGTGCATCATCGGCTCGACGCCCTCGACATCGACCTCCGATATCTTCTCCACGTACTTCACGATGTTCTCGAGCTGCGGCTGGAAGACAGCCTTCTCCTCGTCCGTGAGCTCGAGCCTCGCGAGCTCCGCGACATATGCGACGTCTATCTTCATCTTCGGCCTCACTTGCTCCAGCACGGGGTTATCCAGTTTCCTTGCGCGCGGAACACGATCTTCGGTTCCGCCGGGTTGTCCGTCGCGGTGTCCACGACGAAGAGCGCCTTGTCGCGGCCCGCGACCACGTGCCGGCCGTCGCGCGCCCAGGACGGATGCTCCCAGCTTCCGGGCGCGCCGACGAGCTGCGCCGACTTGTCGCCCGTCTTCGGATCGAGCACGGCGATCTGCCCCTGTCCGCCGCGCTTGGTTATGTATGCGATGCGCCCGTCGAGGCCCCAGTCCGGGTCGACGTTCTGCGAGCCTATGGACGTGACGCGCCGCTTCTCCTTCGTCGCGACGTCGATCACGTAGAGCTGCGGATGGCGCGTCTCGTCGGAAACATACACGATCTTCCGTCCGTCCGGGCTCCAGCAGGGCTGGCCCTCGCTCGCGTTCTGCGTCGTCGTGAGCCGCCTCCAGCTGCCCGCCGCCATGTCGATGACGTAGAGCTCCGGGTTGCCGTGCATGGAAAGGATTATCGCGACGCGGTTGCCGTCCGGAGAGACCGCCGCGCCCGTCGTGAGGCCCCTGAAGCTCCACTTGAGCTTGCGCTTCTGCCCGGCGACGTCGTACTCGAAGACCTGCGGACCCGCGCCGCGGATCCCGGTGTAGAAGATGCTGTCGCGGTTCTTCCAGCGCGGACCGACCACAGTCCCGCCGTCGGACGTGAGCCGCATGATGTCATAGCCGTCGGGATACGTCACGCAGAGCTCGCTCGTCCCCTTCGCCTCGCGCGAGACGAACGCTATGCGGTCCATGGCGAAGCCCTTCTGGTCCGCCAGCGCCTCGCACATCTTGTCCGCCAGCCGCCGCGCCTCCATGCGCGCGGCCTTGTCGTCCGCCGCCGAGCTGGAAAGCGCGAGGACCTTGCCCTTGCCGACGACCTTTATCTCGCCGCCTACTGCGCCGGTGACGGCTATCGCGCCCTTTGCGACGACCTCGAACCGCCCGGACAGCTCCAGGTTGCGCCTGAGGCTCGACTTGAATGCGGGGCTGCCGGAGACGTCTATCGAGACCTGCATCCGGCCCGCGCCCACGCCCTCCACGTCGACCACCGTCTCGCCGCGCGCGGCCAGCGCCGCGAAGAGCACTGCAAAACCCACCGTGAAAAACCTCATCTCCCTGTTTCCTTTCTCAAGTCGTGTAGTCTGCGTTGATATGGACGTAGTCAAGCGAGAAGTCGCACGTGTAGATCGTCGACTCCCCCCCGCCGAGGTGCAGGTCGACGGTCACCGAGAACTCGTCCTTCTTCATCACCTTCTCCAGCCGCTTCAGCTGCACCTCGTCGGCGACCCTCCCGAAGCGGAACGCCCAGACGCCGTCGTAGAAGACCTCCGTCTTCATGTCGGCGACATCCGCGCCGGAATAGCCGACCGCGGCGAGCACGCGCCCCCAGTTGGGGTCTCCGCCGAACCAGCTCGTCTTGGCGAGCGGAGACTTCGCGACCGCGCGCGCGGCGCGCTCGGCGTCGCGGTCCGACCTGGCGCCCTTCACGGTCACCGTCACGAACTTCGTCGCGCCCTCGCCGTCCTTCGCCATCTGCCGCGCAAGCGACGCGCAGACCGCCTCGAGCGCATCGGTGAACGCGCGGAAGCCGTCGCCCGAGCGGACGATCCGCGGATTTCCCGCGGCGCCGCTCGCCAGGATGAAGAGGGAGTCGTTCGTGGACTCGTCGCCGTCCACGACAAGCCTGTTGAAGCTCTTCGCGAGCGCGATCGAAAGCGCGCGCCGCAGCATGGGGACGGAGATGTCCGCGTCCGTCGTCACGAACCCGAGCATCGTCGCCATGTTCGGCTCTATCATGCCCGAGCCCTTCGCCATCCCGCCCACAGTGACCTTCTTCCCGCCGATCGTCACCGTCGCGCAGGCCTGCTTGGGCTTCGTGTCGGTCGTCATCACCGCCTTCTCCGCGGCAAGCCCGTGCGCGGAAGTGCGCCCGAGCCCCTTCGCCGCCGCCTTCATGCCGGCGAGGAGCCTCTCAAGCGGAAGCCTCCTGCCGATCACGCCGGTGGAGGCGACGAGGATGTGGTGCGGATCGATCCCGAGCTCGCCCGCCGTCGCAAGCGCCGAGACGCGCGCGTCCCTGAGCCCCTCTTCGCCGGTGCAGGCGTTCGCGCAGCCGGAATTGGCGAGGATGGCCTGCACCCTGCCGCCCTTCACGACCTCGCGGTCGTAGACGACGGGCGCCGCCGCGACCTTGTTCGTCGTGAACACCGCCGCCGCCGCGCACGGGGAGTCTGCGACTATGAGCGCAACGTCGTTGCGGCCCTTGTACTTGATCTCCGCGCCGACTCCGGCGGCCCGGAAACCCCTGGCGGAGCACACCCCGCCCTTGACGTTTCTTGGCTTGTCCATGATCACCGCATATTATAGCAAAATCTCCGCCCGGCAGCTGCCGGCGGACGAAGATAGCGGAAAAGAAAGGAGCCGGCCCGACAGGACCGGCTCCCTTCGACGCCATGCCGCGGATCAGGCCTCGGCCTTCTTCTCCTCGGCGTCGAACTCGGGCCTCTTGTCGCGGTACCACCAGGCCATGATGGGCGTCGCGATGAAGACCGACGAATAGGTGCCCGCGACGACGCCGATGAGCATCGTCAGCGCAAAGTCGAAGATCGAGCCGTCGCCGAACGCGAACAGCGCCGCCACGGCGAAGAACGTGGTCACCGACGTGATGACCGTGCGCCCGAGGCAGGCGTTGATCGCCTGGTTGCAGAGGTCGCGGAACGGCGTCTTGGCATCGCGGCGCAGCTGCTCGCGGATGCGGTCGAAGACGACGACCGTGTCGTTGATCGAGTAGCCGATGATCGTGAGAAGCGCCGTCACCACGATGAGCGACACCTGGCGGCCGCACAGCGAGAAGAGGCCAAGCGAGATGAGCGCGTCGTGCGCAAGCGCGACAAGCCCGCCAAGGCCGAAGCCGAACTGGAAGCGGAAGCCGACGTAGACGAGGATCGCGACGAGCGAGAAGAGGACGGCGTTGCGGCCGGACTTCTTGAGGTCATCGCCGACCATGGAGCCGACCTCCTCGACGCTCGCGGGAACGAGCTGAGCCTCCGGGAACTTCGCCGCGAGGAGCTTCGTCACGTGGGCGCCGACGTCGCGGTTCTCGACCGTGCGGCCCTTGGCCGTCTCGGCGGACTCGCCGGTCTTGACGAGGAGCGTCGTGTTGCCGACGCCGCGCTGGTACTGGATGACGGGCGCGTTGTCGAACTCGGCGAGCGCGGCGCGGATGTCGCCGACGGCCGGCTGCTTGGACTCCTCCTGCGTGAGGTCGTAGACGATCGACGTTCCGCCGGTGAGGTCGACGGCGAGCACGCTCGCGGGGTTCCTCGCGAGGCGGATGCCGAAGATCGAGAGCGAGACGACGACGACGACCGCGGACGCGAGAAGCGTCTTGTTGCCGTACTTCATGAAGTCGAAGTTGGGCGCCTTGAAGGCCTGGAGCATCCTGAACGGCTTCACGCGCTCGGGGTCGACGACGTGGTCGAACACGAGGCGGGTCGCGACAAGCGCCGTGAACATCGAGATGACGACGCCCGCGGTGAGCGTGATGGCGAAGCCGCGCACGGGGCCGGTTCCGACCACGAAGAGGATGATGCCCGTGATTATCGTCGTGATGTTGGAGTCGAAGATCGCGGTGAACGCGCGGCCGTAGCCGTTCTTCACGGCCTTGCCGGCGGTCTGCCCGCGCTGGAACTCCTCGCGGATGCGCTCGAAGATCAGCACGTTGGCGTCGACCGCCATGCCGAGCGTCAGCACGAGGCCCGCGATGCCGGGCATCGTGAGGACAGGCAGCTGCACCGAGCCGCCGCCGCCCATCGACGGATCGCGCGCGAAGACGCCGAGCACGTTCGCGACGATGACGAGCGCCGTCGGAAGCAGCACGATGTCGAGGAAGAGCGCGATGTCGGCGACGAGGCCCGCGAACCAGTAGTAGATGAACATGAACACGGCGACGAGCGCAAAGCCGATCGCGGCCGCCCAGATGCCGGAATGGATGGCGTCTTCGCCCACCGTCGGCGCGACCGACGACTCGGCGAGGATCCTGAGCGGCGCGGGCAGCGCGCCGGCGTTGAGGTCGGAGGCGAGCTGGCGCGCCTCGGCGATGTCGAAGTTGCCCTCGATCACGCCCTCGTTGCCGATCTCGGCCTTGATCTCCGGGGCGGAGATCAGGATGTCGTCGAGGATTATCGCGAGGCAACGCCCCTTGGAGGTGTGGTTCTTGAGGCCGTTGGGCATGTAGCTGCGGGTGAGCTGGCGGAACTTCGTGCCGCCCTCCGCATTGAGGCTGAAGTTCACGACGAACCCGCCGCGCACCGTGTCGCGGGACCAGCTCGCGGACTCGAAGCTATCGCCGGTGAGCTCGACGTTGCGGGAGACGAAATGGGGAAGGAACGTCCCGTTCTTGGCGTCCTGGAGCATGAAGCGGTAGCGGTCGTCCGTGGTCATGAACGACGCGAGGCGCGCCGCATAGCCGGGCGTCTTGATCCTCTCGGCCCAGTCGGCCGCGCGCGCATAGCCGTTGCCCTTCTTGACGTAGCCCTCGGGGCAGCTCTCGGATGCAAGGCACTTCGCAATCAGCTCGTGCTCGCGCGGATGCGTAAGGCGGAACTCGAGGAACGCCATGTTCTGGAGACGGGCCTTCGCCTCCTTGCGGAGAGCCTCGTCGGCGCCGGGAAGCTGCACGATGAGCTGGTGCTTCTTCGGAAGCGACTGGATGACGGGCTCGTTCGTGCCCATCGCGTCGACGCGCTTGCGGATGACGGACGTGATGCGCTCGTCGCACCCCTCCAGCCTGCGCTTTACCTCCTTCTCGACGCCGTCCGCGATGTTCGTTATGGCGGGATCAGCCGCGATGATCGTCTCGCGCAGCTTGTCGATGTCGACGCCCAGCGTGAACGAAGTGCCGCCGCTCAGATCAAGGCCGAGGCGCACCTTCCCGCGCTCGACGACCTCCCCAGCGTCGTTCTTTACGTCCTTCATGGGACACGTCACATGCACCGAAACGGCGGCCAGGAGCGCCAAAATCAGCCATTTCCAGATGTTGTTGCGGACAACCGATTCCTTCGACATATTCTTGATTACCCTCTTTTTTGAGAATTTGGAGAAAAATTATACCAAAATGAGCGTGAGAAGTCCAGCGGCCAGGCAGTACGGACCGAACAGCCAGAACCACTTGCCCTTGAGCGCCCTGACAAGCAGCGCAAGTGCGAAATACCCGACTACCGCGGCAACGGCCGCGCCGTATATCGTGAGCGGCCAGGAGACCTCGGCCGGCGGCGGTGGCGCGTCGGGCGCGGCGGATCCGCCGCGCAGGGCCGAGACGACCTCGAGAAGCATCGCGCCGGCGATAAGCG
>JAFRJH010000019.1 GCA_017432385.1 Kiritimatiellia bacterium | reverse complement strand
GCGCGACGTGTTCGGTGAGGCGCGCCGCGCGTTCGAGCGGCGCGACGACGACGCCAAGGGCCACGGCGGCGTGTGGCGCGGCGAGTTCTGGGGCAAGCTCATGCTCGGCACCGCGCGCGTCGCGCAGTACCTCGGCGACCCGTCGCTCGACGCGTTCGTGAAGGACGAGTGCCACAGGCTCATGGAGCTCCAGGACCCCGACGGCTACCTAGGCAGCTACGCCGACAAGGAGCTTGTCTCGATCACCGACCCCGCGAAGACGAAGTCGATCTACGGATGGTACCCCGTATGGAACATCTGGAACCGCAAGTACGCGATATGGGGCATGATCGAGGCGTACCGCGCGACTGGCGACGCGGCGATACTCGACTCCGTGAAGCGGCAGGCCGACCAGCTGATCTCCATGCTCGGGCGGCGCAGGCTGCGCCTGCACGACACAGGCACGCTCGAGATGAACGGGCTCCCCTCGATGTCGATCATCAAGCCGATGGTCGTCCTCTACGAGATCACGGGCGACAAGAGATACCTCGACTTCGTCCGCGACACAATCCCCGACTGGGACCGCGACGACAACGCGCCGCCGAACTTCTTCCGCAACGCGAAGAAGGACTGCCCGCTCCGCGAGTGGTATCCGCAGCCGGAGTCCTGGGCGAAGAGCTACGAGCTCATGAGCTGTCTCGACGGGCTCCTCGAGTACTACCGCGTCTCGGGCGACGCGAAGTGCCTCGACGCCGTTGCGGCGATTCGCGACAACCTTGACAGGACCGAGCTTAATCCGCTTGGATCGGTTGGATTCGGCGACAAGTTCATCGGCGGCGTCGAGCGGGTCAACGCGCTCAACGAGGTGTGCGACGCGATCCACTGGATACGCCTCAACCTCGACCTCTTCCTGATTACGGGCGAGGACAAGTACCTCGACTCGATGGAGCTCGCCTACTTCAACTGCTTCCTCGCCGGAGTGCACCGCGACGGGCAGTGGGGCGCGTTCTTCGTGCGCGGCCAGGGCCGCCACGAGGACCAGCACCAGGTCGGCTACTGCTACAACCACTGCTGCGTCAACAACGTGCCGCGCACGTTCATGGACATGGCATCCGCGGCCGTCACGGTCGACGCGAAGGGCGTATACCACGTCAACCTCTTCCAGGACGCCACGGTGACGCTCGACGGCGTGAAGTTCGAGATCGGCGGCAACTACCCGGTTGGGGAAAAGGTCACGGTCCGCACGTCGAAGCCGGTCAAGGTGAACTTCCGCAAGCCGGCCTGGTGCCGCAGCATGAACACCGTGGTGAACGACGACATGACCGAGTTCGCGATAACCTTCGACATGAACCCGCGCGTAGTGGACCGCGACATAACGCCAAGCGATGTTGATGCGCCGGACCGCACGAAGTGGGCCTACAACCGCTATGCCGACAACGCGCCCAATGGCAAGAACGAGGACATGAGGAAGGCGTACCGCACGAAGCCCGCCGCGATCGTCATGTGGGGACCGCTCGTGCTCGCGAAGGCGCAGCGCGCCGGCGCCACGAAGGAGCAGCTGCTCGACGACTCCACCGTCAACGGGCAGGGGTACTCGGTGAAGGCCGTTCCCCTTGCGGCGAAGGACACATGGGGTCTCTGGGACATTACGCTCTCCAAGCCCGGCTCGCCGGACGTCAAGGCGCGCGCATGCGACTTCCAGAGCGCCGGAGACGATCCGAGCGCCGAGGGCATGGTCCTGTTCTCGATCTGGTTCTGAATCCCTCCCTTCCGCCGGCGTGCCCGGCGCGCCGTCCTGCGCAGGCGGCGCGCCAGGCACGTGTGCCGATATTTTGCTATAATATGCCGAAAGAATGTTCGAGGTCAAGAATCTAGCCTTCACCTACCGCAGCAGGCCGGTGCTGCGGGACGTGTCGTTCGTCGTCTCGCCCGGCGAGACGGTGTGCGTGGTCGGCGCCAACGGCGCCGGCAAGACTACGCTTCTCAGGATCCTGGCGACGCTCGCAGTCCCCGATTACGGGAGCGTGCGGATGGACGGCCAGGACGCGTTTGCGCACCCGATAGCCTACCGCAGGCAGCTGGGCTACATGCAGGAGACGCCGGCGCTCTACGAAGACATGACGGTGAGGGGATATCTCGAGTACCGCGCCAATCTCAAGGGCGAGCCCGAGCGGCGCATCCGCCGCCGTGTAGGCGAGGCCGCCGAGATGTGCCAGGTCGCGGACCTCATGAAGAAGCCCATACGCACGCTTTCCGCGGGCCTGAAAAAGCGCGTAGCGCTCGCCGATGCCGTGCTGCTGCGTCCGCGGCTCCTTCTGCTTGACGATTTCCTCGCCGGCCTCGACGCGGGCCTCAGGTCGGCGTCCGGGGCGATTCTCTCCAGCGTGGCGGCATTCTCCAGCGTCATAGTGACGGGGCACGAGCTTCCCGACCTCGCGAAGTGGGCGACGCGCTTCCTTGTCCTGAGGGACGGTGTCGTCGCGTCCACCGTGCAGGCGGCGGGGGCCGACGCGGCCGCGCTTGTCGCGCGCGTCGAAAAGGAGATTTCGGGAGGCGCCAAATGAGTCCGGTGAGGGTCACATGGCGCCGCACGCTCGGCATGGCGCGCAGCCTGTACTCGAACGCAATCGCGACGGCGGGGTTCTTCGCGGGCGCGGCCGCGCTCTTCGCGTTCAACCTCGAGTCGCTTGAGGGGGGCAGGGTGCATCTTGCGGCGGTGTGGACCGTTTCGGTCGCGCCGCTGCTCCCCGTCCTTGCCGCGCTATACGGCATGGACTCCTGGAGCGACGAGCGGCGCAGCGGCCGCGTCGACATGCTCCTCTCCGCGCCCGTGCGCGAGCGCGACCTCGCCCTTGGGAAGTTCCTCGGCGTCTGGACGATGACGCTCCTTGCCGCGGCGGTCTTCCACATCGTCTCCCTCGTCTCGCTCGCGGCGCTTTCGCCGCGGCTCCTGTCGGACGCGTCGCCGTTCGCGTTCCTCCCCGGCTTTGTCGCGCTCGCCCTGCAGAGCGCGCTGTGGAGCGCGGTCGCGGTCTGGGCGAGCGCCCTCTTCCGCCACGCTGCGGCGGCGGCCTGCGCGACGATCGCGCTTCTCTCCGCGCTGCCCCGCGGGCTGTGGCTCGCGATCCTCGCCTGGGCGCCGCAGGGCCGCATATCGTTCGGGGAGATGCCGCTCGACGCGCAGGCGTTCGACATGGCCTCGGGCGTCGTGTCGTCTGGCACGGTCATATCGTACCTGATCCTGACGGGCGTCGCCCTCTTCGCCGCCTCGAAGGCCGTCGCGTCCGTGCGGCTCGTCGGCCGCGGCGCGAGGGGGATGAGGTTCTCGACGCTGGTCGCCGTGGCGCTCTCGTTCGTTCTCGCGGGGCTCTCGATTGCGCTCGCCGTCCGCCTGGACGCGAAGTTCGACGCCCCGCTCGGCGGACCCGGGGGGCTTCGCTTCTCTGCGCGCACGCGCAACATACTCGAGGAGGCGCACGGGGAGATCACCGTCACGGCGTTTCTGTCCAGGAAGGATGCGCGCTTCCGTCCGGTCGGGCACTTCCTGCGCGCGCTGGGCCGCGAGGCGGAGTCCGTGGGCGGCGTCAGGGTCAATCTGCGTTACGTCGACCCGAAGTGGGACCTCGGCGCGGCCGAGCGGCTGATCCGCATGGGCGTCGAGGAGGACAGCCTCGTCTTCGAGCGCGGCCGCCGCATGACCTGGATATCCCTCCGCGACGGATACGGCGAGCGCATCTGCGCGTCGGCCGTGCTGCGCGTCGCCATGCCGCCCCAGAGGCGCAGCGTGTACTGGACGACAGGCCACGGCGAGTGTTCCTTCGAGGCCTACGGGAACTGGGGCATGAGCGACATTGCGCGCGACCTCATGAGCGACGGCTACCGCAACGTGGCGCTAGACCTGACCGGGGACGCGCAGGTGCCGTCCGACTGCGCCCTTGTCGTCGTCGCCGGGGCGAAGAGCGAGTTCTCGCGCGTGGAGACCGGCCGTCTCGAGAACTACCTCAGGCAGGGCGGGCGGCTCCTCGTTCTGCTGAACTCGGTCGACGCGGGCGGCGTCGCGACGATGCTCGCGGGGTGGGGCATTCGTCCGACCGCGGCGGCGCTTTCCGGCGTCCGTACGCTATCCGGCACGGACGTGATCGTCTCCGAATTCTCCGGGCATGCGATCGCGGCGCCCCTCCGGGGCTCGCAGATCGTCCTTGAGCGCCCCGTGGCGTTTCTGCCGTCCGCCGCGGCGGACGCGGGGGTCGGTGCCGACCGCATCGAGTTCTCCCCGCTTGCGACGGCCGGCGGCGCGTGTGTCGCAGCGGTGACGGAGCGCGGCGCCGGCGCGGGCGACGACCTCGAGATCAGGCCGACGCGCATCGTGGCTGTCGGCGACGTCGGGTTCGTGATGAACGGACAGCTTGCGGCGCGCGCGAACGCGAACCGTGATTTCTTCCTCAACTGCGTCGCGTACCTCTCCGGGACCGACGCGGTGACCGAGGCCGGGACAGAGGCCGACAGGCTGGTCTCGGGGATGGACCGCCAGCGCCGCGTGAGGTTCATCCTCGTGACGTCCGTCGCGTTCCCCGCGGCCGTGTTCCTCGTGATGGTCCTGATGGTGGCCGGAAGGAGGCGTCGCGAATGAGTAACGCGCGGACGATCCTCTGGCTTCTCGCGGCGATCGCGCTTGCCGCGGCCGCGACCGTGCTTCTTTCGTTCAGCGGGGGCGTCGACAGGGCGCTCGTGCAGCGGCCGAGCCTTCTGGACGCGACCGCCGCCGCCGTTTCGCGCCTTACTGTGGAGCGCCGCGGCGAGCCGAGGACGGTGATAGAGCGCGCCGACCGCTGGCGGCTCGTCGAGCCGTGCTCGGCGGGCGTGGACGAGCAGGTCGTCAAGAAGCTCCTTGACGCGCTCGCGACGTCGGAGATAGAGGACACCGTGGGGGACCAGGACCTGCTCCGGCTCGGCAGGACGCGCTCCGACTTCGGGCTGGACGAGCCGGCGGTCACGGTCAGGACCGTGGCCGGGTCGGTGGAGAGCGTGGTGTCGTTCGGCGCCGCGACGCCGTCCGGCGGCGGCGTCTACGCGGCCGTCGAGGGGGAGGACGCGGTGTTCGTCGTCGCCTCGAACGTGCTCGCTGCGGTGGACGTTCCCACGTCCGGGTTCCGCAGCCGCGCGCTCTTCAGGGTCGGGCCCGAGGCCGTGCTGTCGTTCGACGTGAAGCGGGGTGCGGGCTCGTTCATGCGCTTCGTGCGCGACGGCGAGGTGTGGAGGATGACGATGCCCGGGGAGTCCGCCGCGTCCGCGCCGAAGGTCAAGGCGCTTCTCGACGCCGTGATGGGGGCGCGCGCGGTCGACTTCGTGTGGCCCGTCGGGACGCCTGGGGAGCAGACTACGGTCACGGACTCCCAGCTCGCGACGTACGGGCTCGACCCCGAGAACTCGGCGACCGTCACCCTCAAGTGCGCCGACGGCGTCGACAGGCAGGTTTCGTTCGGCAAGGAGGCCGGAGGGGGCCTCGTCTACGCGCTCATCCACAACTCCAGGGCGATCGTCACCGTGGACGGCGCCCTGAAGGACATGGCGCTTCCCGTCGCGTCGGACTTCGCCGACGACCGGCTCTTCCCGTTCGACCGGTCGCTCGCGACCAAGCTCTCGGTCGCCGACGGCTGCGTGAACTACCTGCTCGCCAGGGACGAGGGCGGCGCGTGGCGTCTCGACGCCCCCGTCGCCGCGGCCACGGACGCGGGCGGAGTGGACAAGCTCCTCGACAGGGTCTTCTCTCTCAGGGTGTCCGACACGAACGCGACGGGCGTGGCGGTGTCGGTCAACGCGGAGACGTTCATGGTAGACCGCGGGGCGGCGCTCGGCGGCCTCAGGCTGGAGTCGCTGCGGAGCCGCGAGATCATGAACATCGAGCCGGGGAACCTGCGGCGCATCGTCTCGACGGGGCCTGAGAAGGGCGCGAAGCCGACGGCCGTCGTCTACGACCGCGACCTCAGGGCGTGGAAGGTCGAGTCGTCCGAGAACGGCGGCGCGGCGGCGCCGGAGGCGATCGAGGCGGCGGCGGGCGCGGTGAATCCGCTCAGGGCGGAATGGATCGTGAAGCTCAGGGTGTCGGCCGCGGACCTCCGCGAATACGGGCTCGAGACGCCGCGCTGGACCATCGCCATAGACCAGGTCCGCGAGGACTCCGTCCGCCGCAACGTGCTCATCGGCGACCAGGCCCAGGGCGGATGGTTCGCGACGCTCGGCGCGGCCGACGCGGTGTTCGTCCTGTCGGACGAGACGGTCGCCCGCCTCACCGCGCCTCTCGTCGGGGAATGACTCTTCAGGAAAGGAAATGAACATGAAATACGACAAGAACCACGCGATGCTGGAGTGCTCGGTGCCGGGCGTCCCCTCCAAAAGCGGCAAGGTGCGCGACGTCTTCGATCTCGGGGACACCCTCCTCATGGTCGTCACCGACCGCATAAGCGCGTTTGACGTGATCCTCCCGTGCGGAATCCCCGACAAGGGCAAGGTCCTTAACCAGCTCTCGCTCTTCTGGCTGGACTTCCTCGGGATGAAGAACCACCTCGTCACGGCCGACGTCGAGAAGTATCCCGAGGTCCTCAGGCCCTATGCCGACGACCTGCGCGGACGCTCCATGCTCGTGAAGAAGGTCAAGATGGTGGAGGTCGAGTGCATCGCGCGCGGATACCTCACGGGCTCGGGATGGAAGGAGTACCAGAAGTCCGGCACCGTCAACGGCCAGAGGCTGCGCGAGGGGTACCAGAACGCGTCGAAGCTCGACGACGTGCTGTTCACCCCGACGACCAAGGCCGCCATCGGCGACCATGACGAGGCGATAGACTTCGCCCAGACTGCGAAGCTCGTCGGGGAGAAGACGGCGGAGGCCCTCCGCGACGCCACGATCTCGCTCTACAGGCGCGCCGCGGACTATGCCGTCCAGCACGGCATCATCATCGCCGACACGAAGTTCGAGTTCGGCATCGACGACGACGGTTCGCTGATCCTGGCCGACGAGGTGCTGACCCCCGACTCCTCTCGCTTCTGGCCCGAGGCCAGCTATGCCGTGGGCAGGAACCCCCCGTCTCTGGACAAGCAGTACGTACGCGACTGGCTGGACTCCGTCAACTTCAACCACCAGCCGCCGGCTCCGGTCCTTCCAGACGACGTGATCGCCCGCACCCGCGAGATATACGTAAAGGCGTACGAGGAGCTTTCCGGCGGGAAGCTCGCGTGACCGACAGGTTAGGAAAACAAACAAGGAACGACAACAATGGGAATGTTCGACCAGATCAAGGAAGCGATGAAGATGCGCGCCGAGGCGAAGCGCATCCAGAACGAGATACAGAAGATCACGGCTGAGTACACAAACGGGGGGATCACCGTCGTCGCGAAGGGCGACATGACGATTTCCAGCATCTCCGTCGCGCCCGAGGCGTACGACGAGGTGAAGGCAGGCAAGCCCCAGCGCTTCGAGACGATGCTCTTCAACGTCGTCAACGGCGCGCTCAAGAAGGCCAAGGACGCCACGCAG
>JAFRJH010000165.1 GCA_017432385.1 Kiritimatiellia bacterium | reverse complement strand
GGCCAGCTCGCGAGCGCCAGCTGCGGCACGGAAACTGAAACCTTCCTCTGGGACGGTCTCGCCCTGATCCAGCGCGGCGACGAGCAGTTCGTCAACGAACCGCACGTCGGAGGAGGCAATCCTGTCGCGTCCTCCAAGGGCACCTCGTACTTCAACGACATGCTCGGCACGACCGTCGGCGCGAAGAAAGATGGCAAGTATTCCGCCGCAGCACTCACGGCATTTGGAGAAAATCTATCCGTCCACTCTCCAACTCCAACTCAAAACTCCAACTTTTTCACTGGGAAACCGTTCGTCGAAGGCCTCGGCCACGCCTTCCTCATGCGCAACTACCGTGCTTCGCTCTCCAAGTGGCAAACTGCCGATCCGATGGGCTATCCCGACGGGTGGAACCAGCTCGCGTATTGCGGGAATGGGGTCGCAAGGAAGGTAGACATCGTTGGATGTTGGGGCGCGAATGTCCATCATGATATTAATCAAACATATTTGGAAAATCAAGAAATAGACCGACATGCATATAAATGGGGCAAGTTTTCTCTTGATGTACTAGGCAAGATGAATTCTGGTAGCGATTGGACAGATAGCATATGGGCTGGGAATCAAAATGATGATAAGGCATATATGCATGCTATGTGTTCCGCATGGGAGGGGACAGCAGGAGCGAGATTGAGATGGGAGACGTATCTAAACGAGTTGGTCGTGAAGGCAAGGGCATTATCCGATTTGGCGCGGCAGATGTATAGCACTGGAGATTACGAGATTGCATTATACACAGAAAACCTTGCCATTGAGTATCTGGGGCGTATCTTTCATACCTACGATGATTCATTTGCACCTCCGCATTCGGGGTTTCAACGTTTTTCTGATCAGAATCTTTTTGACCACATAGCACAGGAGTCCTGGGATGTCTATGTGACTGGCGAGTATCGAGTAGAATTACCACATATTAACCCCATCCCAGGCAATGAGGCAGTGACAATTATAACTTACCGTACCGGAGGGTTTCGAAACTATATTTATCAACAGATACGTGATGCATATATGCAAACCGTCTTGTATGTTCTTCGTCAGCCTGAATGAGGTGTTATGAAAGGTTGCAGATATTTGATTGGGGCAATGTGCTCGGCGGCGGTCATAGGACTGGCACTTGCCATGTCGTGCCGTGGTCTTGGATTCGTCTATTCGTCTGAGCAGTTTGCGTTCGAACCTGGGCAGACTGAAATTCACGAGGGGCTCGAATATTATGTGACCGATGTCGGAGGAGGCAAGTACGCTGGCAAAGAGGGCGAAGTGCCTGTGTTCTTCTGCAAATACGGGAATATGATTGCCGTAAATGTTGTTGGCCTCGAAAAACCATGGCTGTGGAAGACGGGCAACAAGGTCGTGGTTCTCACAGGGGATGAAGGCGATTCGCCACATAAGGCGCACAGCGAATGCCTGGTCGTCGTCATGGATGCGGACGAGGGAGAGATGTCGGTGGCGCGACCGACCGCAGACGATGTCAAGGCCATTGGGAGCATGCGTCGCGTCAAAGTGAAAGATCATGTCGTTTCGTGCTACAACGAAGCTGATGAGTGCCATGAGATACGCGTACAGGTGAGACATCGGAGCAGTGCACTAGCGAAAATCTGGGGCAGACATCTGATAGCGTCTACGGTGAAACGCGCATGCTCGCAGAACGAAAGCAAATGCAAGAAATGGGTTGATCCTGCATCTGGGCTGGAGTGGATGTACGTTGAGCTGGCGGATGGCGTTATGATTGAAAACACGCCGACGCGCGGATGTGCCGTATCGCCAAAGCCTAGGGGCGTGGCAGTCATCCCCGAATATATAGACGGCAAGCCGGTGAAATGCATCGGAGACAATGTTATAGTCAACTGCGACGTTGCCACGGTTCGGATTCCGAAAACGGTTGAACGCTTTTCGGAGCGAGCTCCATTTTCATTTACCAGCTACCGGTTGAGTCGCATAGAAGTGGATGAGGGGAACAGAATGTTTCAAACGAGAGACGGCCTTCTTTATGACGTCACGGGAAAAGTGCTGCTGTGCGTCCCGCCCAGCGTGTCGGATGTTGAAATACCAGAAGGCGTTACCAATATTGCCGACAGCGCATTTGATCATTGCTATCCCCTTGAGACTGTAACGATCCCTGCGAGCGTGGAAGTGCTTGGCGAATGGGTTTTCAATATGAGTAGCGTCAAGAAAGTGCGTTTCCTTGGGGATGCGCCAAGGGTTCCTGCGGGAAAAGCGAAGGGCATATACTCCATGACCCCGACGGCCCTTACAACATATGCCCGCAAGGAGGCGAAAGGCTGGCGGGAGAACGGCGAGTTGCCTACGACGTGGTGTGGAAGACCTATTATATTTGAATGACATGAATATGATATGGTTCAAGTATGACGCCGAAGGTAGTCTTCTTCGCGAGGGCAACAAGACCTACCGCTACGGCTACCTCGACAAGGTCCTCTCCGTCACCGACGGCGACACGAAGCGCACTTTCACCTACCACGCCGACGGCCAGCTCGCGAGCGCCAGCTGCGGCACGGAAACTGAAACCTTCCTCTGGGACGGTCTCGCCCTGATCCAGCGCGGCGACGAACAATTCATGAACGAGCCGCATGTCGGAGGCGGCAACCCGGTCGCCTCCTCCAAGGGCACCTCGTACTTCAACGACGCGCTCGGCACGACCGTCGGCTCCAAGTCCAACGGCAAGTACTCAGCCGCCGTGCTCTCGGCCTTTGGCGAGGGAACTGACGCCGACAAGGCATTCTTCACGGGTAAGCCCATGGTCGAAGGCCTCGGCCACGCCTTCCTCTTCCGCAACTATCGTGCCGGCTTCGCCAAGTGGCAGACCGCAGACCCCATGGGATATCCGGATGGGTGGAACCAGTTGGCGTACTGCGGTAACGGCGTGACGAGCGTGGTTGATTTGTGGGGATGTGTGAGAACACATGCAAAGCACTCGGTTGGGACGCAAGAGGCTTTATGGACATGTGAGCAGGCAAGTTGGTTAAAGTACGGAGTGACATTTTACGGTTATTGTGATGGCAAGGCCATAGATTATAATAAGGAAGAGGTAAAGGCAATAAATGGATCAGCGAGTGGTTCAGATACTTCTGGTATCACCGCTCCCCTGCCATCAAGAGAGGTACTTGAGGCTGCATTGAATGGACTTGAATGGTGTGAGAAAGCTGCTGTGTACAAAAAATTTAGCTGGTATGAAGTTCCAAATTCGCGAAAAACAGGGAAAATAAGTTTGTCATTTGAAGTTGTGTTAACTTGCGAGCTGACGCTTTCGTACTGGTTAACATCGATTGTTTACGATAAAGATGGAAATCCCCAGGAAATTAGGACTGAGGAGACAGGCTCTTTCACAATTGAGTTAACCCGTAAAACAGTGACGTTTAAATGTAAGGAATGATGATGGCTATGCATACGAAGATGGCATTTTCTGTCATTGCAACAATCAGCGCTTTAGTCGGTGTTGGACAATGTGACACAGGCGATGTGCTGATATTGGGAGATCGGGGGACATGGGATATCTGTCCCCCGCAATATAGATTTGATGAGTCGTGTTCGGCTCCGCAACTTGGCACGAATCATTGGGATGCTGTTAAGGTTGTAATGCCATTGGCGAGATTAGCGTCAGTGGAAAAGGATTATATCTCTATTGGCGTTATCGAGAACTACAGCTGGCTGTATTATACGGGGAACTGGAAGTCGCATATACATCGGGGGGAAATAAATGCAGGACAGACCAATTATGTGATTAAGATATCTCATGAGGGGCAGAGTTCGGCATCGCGTGGCACAGCACCACATTTACGTTATGTCGAATTAGCTCGCGCAATGTCGGGAAAATCGTGCATGGTGCTGACAGAGGCGGGATACAGCGGATTCGCTTCGTTGACCCATAAGGCCGCAAGAGAAGGAGAATCTGTTCTGAGATATTATCTCTATATGACAGAGAACGATTTTGTTGCTTGTGAAGTTGAATTGCTCCGTGATGGCTTCGACATGCCGACTTATATCGGAACGTGGGTGTTCGTGGTGGAAGATGGAAAAGTTGACCACCGTGCGTATTCAGTTTCCCCAGATTGCGCATTATATACCGATCACTGTGTCGACCAATCTGGTGCATACAGGATATACATCGGATTGGATGGCATGCAGGGAGTGATTCATCTGCCACTTTCCAAACTCCGTGAGCAACAAAAACTGGTGGCGCGGTATTGCAGTTTTCTGAAGAACTGAGTCCGTTTCCCGGGTCCAAGTGTTATGGTGCTTGCAGGAGACATAGTGGCGGGTTGGCGATACAAATAGTTAACTGGGTGGCTGATTGACTCCAGTAACCACAAACGGTTGTGTGAATCTGCTTGCCGCCCACACAAGAAATTGCGTTTAGTGCGGTTAATCAGCCACCCAGTAACAGTTAAAAACGCAAAGAACTCCTTGCGCGGGTGTTGCATAGGGAGAGCTGTGGTGACTAAGCCATAATTAACCTCGCTGCTTCTTGGCGCGCGTGGCGAAAGAAAGAGAGAGGATTGTAGATGGGCTACAAGAGAAGGACGAAGGCCGTTTTGATCGCCGAGCAGATGCCGGAGTCAATCAAGAGCGGCAGAGGGTTGGAGCGTAGTGGATTTCGTTGTTGGTGATCTTGTCCGGCAGGGGTTCGGATTCGCGAACCCCAACCACGCCGCCGCCGCGATCTGCGCGGCGTTCCCGTTCTGCTGGGGATGGGGCGGCGCGGCCGGAGTCCGCGCCCTACCAGCGCGTGGGGCGTTGCGGTGGTGCGGAAGGGTGGCGGGCGTCGCGCTTTGCGTGATGCTCGCCATGACGTATTCGAGGACGGGGATGGCTGTGTTGGCGATGGAGGCGGCGGTGTTGTGGTGGTGTGAGATGGTCGCGAGCAAGGCTGAGGCGGCCTTGCCACACCCGTTACGCCTTTGCAGCGGACGGCGATGGAACGCCGTCCCTACCATCTGGGGCATCATATTGACAGTGTGCTTGGCTTGTGTTGCCGCATGGTGGATGTGGCCGCGTCTGGCGCTTGACGGGGCGGTGATGAATAGGCCGAAGATATGGCTTGCGGGGCTGAGGCTCTTTGCGGTGAATCCGCTTGGCGTCGGATTCGGGACGGCTGGTGAGATTGCATCCGCGTTTATGCTGCCGGATGGGATTACGGTGCGGACGCTCGTCAACTCGCACCTGACGCTGCTTGCTGAGATGGGCGCGTTTGTCGGCGGCGCGTGGCTCGCTTTCATCGCGTTGGCGCTTTGTGTCGGCTGGAGAATGCGGCGCACATGGGTCGCGTTCGCGGGGCTTGCGGTCTCGGCGTTTTCGGCGTCGGTGTTTGATTGGCATGTACTGTTTGATTTTAAGGAGATGGGTGGATATGGGACGGTTAACTTTGTCTTGGCGTGGGGGCTGTTCACGGCGTTTGTCGTGATGGGTGTGGCGATGATGGCGGTGTGGGGCAGAAGATGTTTCACGCAGAGATGCGGAGAGGCAGAGGGCGCAGAGAGTTTTAGACTTGGTGGAGTTCGGAGGCGTGTGTTGACGGTTGGCTGCTTGGCGGTTGGACTTTGCGCGGTGGTGGTTTGTTTTCGTTCGGATGATACGCCGAGGGTGGAGGGGGAGTATGTGGTTTGCGGACGGCGATGGAACGCCGTCCCTACCGTGCCGTCTGTTTACCGCGACGAGGGATGGAGTCTTAAGGCGGTGGCGAAGCGATTCCCTGATGGCGCGCGGTTCTGCATAAGGCCGGGAGTTCCCGCGAACGCGGAAGACTCGGGCGAAGTGTGGCTGTTTGGCGACGCGGCGGAGGCGGCCTGGCGGTTTCCTGCGGCGCGGTTGACGCTCGTCTCGCCGCCCGAGTTCTTCGACCCGCCGACAAACGCCGTTGTCGTTGCCGAATGTTCTTTTAGACAGGATTAACATGGTTAACAGGATTATGTTTCTATCGGCCGAAGGCCGCTACAATCAGCAGCAAATAGCGTCTCCTGATTGTGGTTTAATAGTGCGAAGCTGTGAAGCGTTAGCGAGAACCTCAACCGTCGGAGTTTTACTCATTATGTTCCGCTAAAAACTCCGAATAGCCAATTATATTGAACCATGAAACACACAGAATCACGCGGAAGGTGCCTGCCGGAAAATCCTGTCAATCCTGTAAATCCTGTCTAAAACAAAAACGGTAACACGAATATGAACTTGAAAAAGGGTCTTGTTGTTGCAACTATGTTTGCTATCGCGGCCGCTTTCGCGGATGGCGCGGCGAGCGTCGAGTCCGTGACGGTCGCCACGAAGGCGCCGCACAACCAGGAGGCGACGTTCTGGTACCACGTTCCTGCGAAATACGACGCGAAGGCGGTTGCGCGCGAATGGCTGATGGCCGCGCTTGCCAGACGCGAGTCGTGGATATGGGGCGAAGACGACACTATGCTCGTCAAGGAGCGGGACGACATCGAGCCAGAGAGCCGCAATCCCCTCTACACTCGCCGTCTTTCGGAACTGTGGCAGAGGTGAATTGCTCGAGCGGAGAAATGCGGTCCAGGGGCCCGAAATAGCAAATGGAGCGACCATGAACGCCATTTCCTGTTTGACGGTTGGGCGGGCTTGATGTATAATCTTCCCGTAATGCGTTAACGGTTTTGCAAAGGGGTGTCGTCATGGCAAAGATCAAGATTGCCCTCGTCGGGCTTGCCGCGGTTTCGGCGGCGGCTGTTCGTTTTGCGCATGCCGAAGAGGTGTCGGCTGATTCCGCCGGCGTCGCCGCGCAGCGGTGGTTGCAGGACGATGCTGCGCTGGGGTGCTCCCTCGGCATGGAAGTCGACGGCGTTCGTACGTGCTCTCCGCAAGAGGACGCCTCGTTCCACGTCGTGACGCTCAAGGGCGGCGGTTTCGTCGTCATGTCGTCCGACACGACGCGCGAGCCGGTCGTCGCGTTCTCCTCCGGCGGCGATCTCGTGGAAAGCGACTCGAACCCCCTGTGGGTGCTCCTCAAGAACGACCTCGCGCTGCGCGCGGGCGAGGATTCCGCCGCGAGCGGGAAGGCCGGATTGCTCAAGGCGACCGCCGGCGGCTCGTCCGCTTCCGGCAACGAGGCCAAGTGGAACCGGCTGCTCGGCAAGTCCGGCGGCCTTCTCCGCGCGTCGCAAGGCGTCTCCTCGATCTCGGACGTCCGCGTCGCCCCGCTCGTGCAGTCGAAGTGGAACCAGGACAATGTCGCTGGTGGCTATTGCTACAACTACTACACGCCGAACCACTACGTCTGCGGGTGCGTCGCCACGGCTGGCTCCCAGATCATGCGGTACTTCCAGTGGCCCCGGTCGTCCGTGAACGTCGCGCAGTTCGCCAACCAGTACTGCAAAGTCGACGGGGCGTCGCAGACGCTGACGACGCAAGGCGGCACCTGCAACTGGAGCCAGATGCCGCTTGTGCCGAACTCTTCGATCTCGACAGCGCAGCGCGAGGCCATCGGAAAGCTGACGTCCGACATCGGCATCTGCGTCGGCATGTCGTACGCGAGTGGCGGAAGCTCCTCTGGTGGGTACATGCTGGCCGAGGTGTTCACAAACCACTATCAATACGCGAATGCCCTGGCTGCGCAATGGAGCGACGACGTAAGCTCGTCTAGCGACATGAAAAACGCGCTCCTTTCGAATTTCGACGCGGGGCTTCCGGTCGCCATCGGCTTGAGTGGTGACGGTGGTCATGAGATCGTCGGCGACGGCTATGGATATTCTGGTGACACGCTCTACCTTCATTTCAACATGGGCTGGAGCGGGTCCGACGACGCCTGGTATGCTCCGCCGAACATGGCTGGAACATATAATTTCAATGTCATGGACGGTTTTGTCTGCAATGTGTTCACCAATTCGGCGGACAAGGGCGGGGTGATTTGCAGCGGACGCGTGCTGGATGCCGGTGGAGCGCCTATTGCGAATGCTACAGTCCAGGCGAAATAGGGCGGAAACGTGGTGAAAAGCACGACGACCAACGACAAGGGGATATATGCGTTTGTCCTGACCGGACTTTCCTCGAAAACCACCACCTCCTACACAATGGCGGCGATATCCGGGGATTCCAGCGCATCAATAACCGTTTTGCTGAAGGCCAATGTCGGCACCAGGATCATCGCATCGGGTTCTTACTTTGGCAGCTATTATCCAAGTCCATCGCCCACCATAAGCAATCTTAGCGGACAAGATATCACGATCACCGGTGTCGCCGGTGTCGCGGAGCCGCAGTTCAATCCAGCAGCTTGCCTGTTCTATCCTTCCACTAACGTTATGCTGACGTGCTCGACGCCGGACGCGACCATCCGCTACACGACCGACGGGTCCGACCCGACGGAATCGAGCCCCGTCTACTCCGGGCCGATTTTCATCGAGGACGACACGACGATCAAGGCCCGCGCGTGGAAGAGCGGGATGAATCCGAGCGCGATCGTCGCGGAGACCTACACGTACGACGCTTCGCAGGGAGCGCCGAAGGGCGACTACTTCAACAATCCGATCGGCATCTCCGGCGCCAGCGGAAGCCGCGTCATCGAAGACAACTCGGCATACACGGTGGAGGCGGGCGAGCCATTGCATACGCTGAATAACGGTAGCTACTACAATCAGTTCCACACTATCTGGTACAAGTGGACGGCGCCAGGGAGCGGCACGATGACGTGTGAAACAAAATGCTCAAAATTGTCCGGGAATACAATTTCTCGTAAGCAGACCGCTGTCGCGTTATATACTGGGAATAACTTATCTTCGTTGACGCGTCTGGCGTATGCCACACAGCCAGATTCGGCGAATGAGTATGCAACATCCCTAAATGTTTCAGTCGAACAGGGCGTTACATACTACATTGTCGGCATGACCTTAAACTCAACCGCAACTGGCACCTTCACGCTCTCCTGGTCCGGCAACCTGACTGTCGCCGCCACCGCCACCTCGACGACGCCCGTGCCGGTTCCGTACACTTGGCTGGACGCGGTCTATCCCGGGCAGGGCACTTCGGCGGAGGCGTATGAGACGCTTGGATTTTCCGATACGGATGGCGACGGATTCACCGCGTGGGAGGAGTATCTTCTCGACACCGACCCTACGGACGCCGCGAGCAGGTTCTTCGCGACCGTGCGGATCGAGGGGGGCTTGCCGGTCTTCGGCTGGAGCCACACGAACGCCAACATCGGGACGCTTGGCTACCGGTATGTCCCCAAGGGGCGGACGTCGCTCGAAGGATCTTCGGACTGGCTGCCGTTTGCGAGCGGACACCGCTTCTTCAAGATCTCCGTCGAGCCCGTCCAGTGACGCGACGGGTCTGCGTTCGGCGAAAAAAAGAAACGCCCGGACGAATCCGGACGCCTCAGTCTGACTAAGAATGAAATCTTAGGCTTCGGGCTTGGTCTTCTTGAGACCCAGCCCACGGTTCCCCTCTTTCCACTCGCCGCGCTTCTGCAGGAGGTTGACGCGTTCGAAACGCTTCAGAACGTTGCGCTTGGACGTGATCTTGCCGGAACCCTTAAGAGATGCATGCTGGCTCATTTGTCTTTCTTCCTTTCAACGGGGAGATAGTATATCATTTCTCGGCGGGCTTTTCAACCGCCTCGGCGGGCTTTTCGCTCGGAGCGGCTTTGTTGGCCGCGGGGGCGGGTGCCGGGGGCTCTTCCGGCGGCGGCAGAAGCATCTTGAACTCGTCGGCGATCTTGATGTTCGCCTCGCGGATGACCTTGACGACGAAATCGTTGATTTTGGACCGATTTGCGTTCGTTTTAAGCGCATTCGCGACTTCTTCCACAGTGGGGACCGGCTGTGGCTCAGACACCTTGATGAGGATGTGGCTGGCGCGGACCGACTCAGGCTTTGCAGGCTTGTCGTCCTTTGCTTCCACGGCGGGGGTCTTCTGCGTCGTCATGATGAGGTGGTAGCCGAACTGGGTCTTGACCGGGTCCGAGATCTTGCCGACGTCGAGCGCGAACGCCGCCTCGTCGAACTCCTTGACCATCATGCCGTGCGTGAAGTCGCCGAGGTCGCCGCCTTTCTGTCCGCTGGGGCAGGCGGAGTGCTTGCTGGCGAGTTCCGCGAACTTGGCGGCCTTCTCTGCCTCGGGCACGGCGTCGAGCGACTTCTTGAGCTCCTTGATCTTCTCCTGCGCCTTGGCGTCGTCGAGCGCCTTTTCGTTCTCGGCGACGATCATGTCGATGCGCTTCTGGGCTTTTTCCGTATAGTCGGTCGTGTCCTTGTCGACGACCTCGGCGGAGAGCATCTTGTCGATCAGCACGCCCGTCCTGAACTCCTCCAGTCCGCGCTCCTTGCCGAACGGGGACTTGGCGGCGGCCTCCTCCACGGACTTCGGCGCGTCCGGCGCGTTCTTGAAGCGCTCGACGAACTTCTTTTCGGCCTCCTTGAGGTCCGACTCCTCGAGCTTGATCCCGGCTGCGGCCGCCTTGTCCGCGAGGGCTCCCTCTACGAAGAACTGCTGCACGAGCTGCCTGGCGTAGCTCTTGCGCGCGTCGGGGAGCTGCGCGTCGGGGATGTCCCTGCCGTTCGCCGCTATGAGCGCCTGCACATCGGCGTCGAGCTGGCCGCGCGTGAGCTTCCTGTCGCCGATCTGCACGACGACCTCGTTCGGGTCTTTGGCGGGTTCGGACGCCTTTTCGGCGGGCTTGCCCTCCGCCGGTGCGGGCGCGGGGCTCTCCGCGCTCCTGCTGCATCCCGCGACTGCCGCTGCGGCGACGAGCGCCGCGCCGATGAGATGAATCTTTGCCATCTTGTCTCTGCTTTCTTGGTTGTTCGTTATTGCGAAATCATCCTGAGGACCGTGCGTCTGGCATCCAGGGCGCAATCCAGGTGGAAAGAATAGAATACACCAATTACCCTTGCCGCGTCTAGCAGAATCTGCGGATTTTTTTCACTTTCCGGACATCTCAGGCACCTGGCGGCCTCCGGGGAGACGGGTATCTTCCTCTCGCCGCGGAGGGCGAACGCGCCGGCCCCGGCCTCGATCTCGGGCGCAAGGCCCGACAGGTGGAGGGCTTTGGTCTCGAACGAAAGGAGAGCCCTTGCGTAGGGAAGCGGCAGCCCGTCCGCGGCGGATCCGCCGCGGAGCAAGGCGAGTCCGTCGAGCGCATCGGAGAGCAGGGCGAACCAGTCGCGGCAGTCCGGCCCGGACGGCGCGAGCTCCGAGACCTGTCCGCGCAGGTAGTCCGCCAGCACGAGCGCGCGGAAGTCGCCGCGGAGGGTTTCGCGCATGGCGAGGGGCGAGCACTCCCTGAGGGCGTGGAGATCTCGCCTTGCGCGCGCGTAGAAGACGATGTCGCAGGTGGAGTTCAGGTCGTACTGCCCGCGGAAGGCGCGTGTCGGCCTGACCGCGCCCTTGACGACCGTCGCGACCCTGCCGTCGGGGGTCAGCCAGTCGACGCTGTGGCTCGTCCGCGACCACGGGACGATCCTGAGGCAGACGGCCTCCGTCTTGACCGTTTCGCCGGCCATCAGAACGCGACTCCCGACAGCCTGTCGTCCCTGGCCTCGAGCACGCGCACGCGCACGATGTCCTTTCTGCGGACCTTCGGCAGGATGTTCGTCGCCTTGCACCACAGGTACTCGCCGGTCCATCCGCAGATTTCCTTCTCCCCCTCGACCACGACCTCCACCTCCCTGCCGACGAAGCTCCTCGCGAACTTCTCCCGCGCGGCCTGCACGATGGCGGACACCTCGTCCGCGCGCAGCGCGCGGAGCTCGCGCGTGATCTGGTCCGGCAGGGCCTCGGCCTTCGTCCCCGGCCTTGCGGAGAAGGGGAAGACATGGGCGTTGCTGAAGCGGTGCCGGCGGAGGAGCCCCGTCGTGGCGGCGAAATCCAGGTCGGTCTCGCCCGGAAACCCCGTCATTATGTCGCACCCGAGCCCCAGCCCCGGCATTTTCCCCTCGGCGAGGGAGAGTATCCTGTCGACGTCCTTCGCGAAGTACGGGCGCCTCATCGCCGTGAGCACCATGTTGGAGCCGGACTGCACGGGCATGTGGAGGAAGCGGCACGCGTTCGCGTGCTCCGCGACTGCGGCGACCGTGTCGTCCGCCACGGAGGTCGGCTCGACCGAGCCGAGGCGTATGCGGCAGCGGTCCCGCGAGGCGGGGTCCTCCGGCGTGAGCTCCGCGAGGGCCGCGACGAGATCCGGCAGGCGTCTGCCTTCGGACGAGTAGAGCGAGAGGTTGCACCCCGTGACGACGATCTCGTGGTATCCGGCCTCTATGAAGCGCCGGGCCTTTGCGAGGACGTCCTCGAACGGGACGGAGACCGGCCTGCCGCGGAACTTCGGCACGATGCAGAACGTGCACCCGCACGAGCATCCGTCCTGGACCTTGAGGTACGCGCGCGCGGTGCGGGTCGGGACCGGAGCCTCCGCGCCGCCGGGGCCTCCGGCGGGCGCCCGCACGACATAGCCGCCGGTGCGGTTCTCGAGGCATCCGGCGACGATGACGCGCTTGAAGGGGTATTTGCGGCGGATGTGCGCTATAAGCCGCTCGCATTCGGACTGGGCGCGCGCGGTCACCGAGCAGCCGCGCACGACTCTCAGGTCCGCGTCGGCGTGCGTCTCGACCCTCGTCCATCCCCTGGCGAGGTACTTCGCCTCCTCCTCAAGCGCCTCCGCGCGGTTGAGCCGGCACCCGAAAGTCTCGAAGCACACCTTCATGTCCGGCAATTATACCATATCCGCGCGGCGGAGATTTGCTATAATGGTAGGTCAAGGGATTACAATGAAGAAAAGAATAAAAGATTTCAAGGCCGTCATCCTCGCAGGAGGGTCCGGCGAACGCTTCTGGCCGCTGTCGACTCCGGAGAAGCCGAAGCAGTTCCTCCGCGTGTTCGGGGGCGAGAGCCTCATACGCCAGTCGGTCTCGCGGCTGGGCGGGCTTGCCTCGGGCGCCGACACCTTCGTCGTCACGGCGAGGAGTCTCGTAGGCACGACGCGCCGCGAGCTCCCCGAGCTTCCGTCCGCGAACGTGATCGGCGAGCCGATGCGGCGCGACACGGGCGCGGCTGTCGCGCTTGGCGTCGGGGCGGCCGCCGGGAGGAGGGGCGATCCGGTGGTCGGGTTCTTCCCGAGCGACCAGCTTGTCGGCGACCCGCGCCGGTTCCGCGCCGCCGTCGCCAAGGCCGTGTCGCTCGCGCGCCGCCGCGACACCGTGGTCACGATTGGCATAAAGCCCGGGTACCCCGCGACG
>JAFRJH010000164.1 GCA_017432385.1 Kiritimatiellia bacterium | reverse complement strand
TCTTGCCAGTCAAGGCTGACGTCCTGCCAATATTCCACCGGAGCTTTCGGCCGTTATTCTACCACATTTGGGCGTCACGACAATAGTCACCAAACGGGTACTCCCCAAAAGGTGTGTTCCGCCTTGTCCCGGAACCACCCATATGCTATGCTATGGCCCGGAACAACACAACACCCGAAAGGCCGCCAATGAAATTCCCATTCCAGACATCGCTTGCCGCAGCGCTCCTGACCCTCATCGCCGGATGCGGCGCCGACAACCCCGTCGGCAGAACCAGCGCAAAGCCCGGAGCCGAGGCAAAGACCGCGCCCAAGCACGCTCCGAAAGCCGAAGCCGGCCACGTGCCGAATGGCTACCGCCTGGTCTGGAGCGACGAGTTCGACTCGGAGGACCAGTTCTACTCCAACTGGACGTTCGAACGCGGCGGCTCTGGCTGGGGAAACAACGAGCTTCAGTACTACTGCGCCGGAGGCGTCTTCGAGACAACCGGACAGAGGACGGCATCGGTCGGCGACGGGACGCTGAAGATCAGGGCCTACAAGATCACCCCTTCCAGTGCGTCCAGGAATCGCGAGTTCATCTCGGCCCGGCTCAACACCAGGGAAAGCTGGCAGTACGGCTACATTGAAATGCGCGCCCGGCTGCCGAAGACCGCAGGCTGCTGGCCGGCCTTCTGGATGCTGCTCAAGGACGGCCCCTCCTACGTGCGGGACGAATCCCGCACCGGCGGCGAGATCGACATCGTCGAATACGTCCCCGGCGACGACCAGAACACCGTCCACTTCTCGGCGCACAGCTACAACGCGACCGGCGAAGCAGGACGCGACACCGGCTACATGGACCCCGCGACCGGCGTGAAACACCCCTATTCTAACCATACCCACGTCGAAACCCCCGAAGACTGGCACTGCTACGCCATGGAATGGACACATGAGGCCATCCGCGGCTACTGCGACGGCGTGGAGTACTTCTACGTCCCGAACCCCGCTCCCCGCGCGGCCGACGCCGCAGTCTGGCCCTTTGACCAGAAGTACTACATCAAGCTCAACCTAGCCGTCGGCGGCAGCTGGGGCGGCACCCCCGCAGAGGACTTCGCCGAAGCCACCTTCGAAATCGACTGGGTGAGAGTCTACCAGTAAGGATGGTGCAAGTGCCTTGTCGTTGCCACCAGAATCTACCGCACGAACGTCACCGCGCCGACGCGGTAGCGGCGATGGCCGTCTCCATCGGGGAGAGGAAGCTCCACCACAGGCGTTCCGTCCAGCTCGCCCACCGAAACGTAGACATCGTATCTGCCTGGAGCTGTCTCTGGGGCGGTCCAGCGTCCAATGGTGAATTCGGCCTCGTGGCGGACAGCGACGGCCTTCCCGGGCTCCGCGGTGCGGAGCGTCATGAGGTCTAGACCTGGATCGGCAAGCACCGCGACGATACGGCCCTTTTGGTCCTTGACGGTCAGGCACGGATAGAAATGGCGGTACGGCGGCGCGACGCCGAGGTTCTTCCACGACCACCGCACGTTGAACGGCTTCGCCCCGTCGCCTACGACGACCCTGTCGGGCCACGCTATCTCCTCCGGAAGGAATCGGTAGCCGAGCCGCAGGTTGATCGCGGCGACAGCCTCCCTGTTCTCGTCCAGTATCCTGCGCGGGTCGCCGTGGATCGACATGTAGCTCGCGTGGTGCTCCTCCACGGACCTGAGCAGATACCCTTCTATCCAGCTTCCGCGCGAGACGGCGCCGCGGTAGTGCTCGTGCTCCAGCACCACGGGGAGGGTCCGCCAGAAGAGCTCCGCCTGGTTGGCGTGCCACCAGGAGTGCGGGGGCTTCGCCACCATGATCGAGTCGTCGCGCCAGCCAACGCCCTTCGACCGGGCATAGGCGAGGAGCGGCGGATCGGCGTCTGGGCAAGACGGGAAGGCCACGTCGTCGCTTATGACAAGCCGGGTGCGCGGCAGGCACTTCAGATGGAGGTCGATGTGGAGCTTGACGTCCTCGTTCATCTTTTCCTGCGGCACCCTGCTCGAGCCGTGCGTGTGGCCCTCGCCCCAGAGTCCGTACGTGCCGACATCCACGAATGCGACCTCGGGCCGTCCGTCGTAGCGCGCTCCGAACGCCTTGAGGAAGTTCTCCAGCTTCGCAAGGAAGACGGGGTCGCCGAAATCCGGATCCACGGCCTGGCCTTCGGGATTCGGACCGCCGTCCTTTCCCCACCCGAACCTGTAGCGGACGGACTTCGCGCCGGCGTCGAAGACCCACTTCGGCGTAGCGTACTCCATCCAGTTCTCGGAGCAGGTGATGCGAAAGGCGACCTGGCCGCCGCGCTCGATCCAGCGCTGCGCGGGCGTGTCGACGGCATTCCAGTTGAACTTCCCCTCCTCTGGCTCCAGATAGGCCCACGGGATGCGCAGATACACGACGGAGCAGCCGGGGAACCACTCCATGGAATCGCCCTGCTCGATGCAGGTGCCGTAGTTGCGCGTCTCGTTCGAGTAGTAGTGCATGGTCCATCCCATGCCCGGGTTGCACAGTGCGCGCCCGTCGTCCGCCGGGCGGACGACTGCGGCCGACGCCGCGGACACGGCGCCGGCGGCGAGAATCGCGGCCGCCGGCATGGAAAAACAGATGCTGGTCGTCTTCATGAGACTATTCTACCAAAAAAAAGCGGCGCCGGGAAAGGCGGAAACAGCCGGAACGTCAGACGTCGATCTTGACGATCTTGCGGATGACGAGCCAGCCGATCGTGATGAGCACGACGACGGCGGCGACGGAGATGACCCCAGTCATGCTGCAAAGGAACGGTATCATCAGCTTCGG
>JAFRJH010000163.1 GCA_017432385.1 Kiritimatiellia bacterium | reverse complement strand
TCGCCGAGCTTCTCGAAGCCGCCGTCCTTCGCAATCCTCACGACCTGGAGGCCGGCGTCGCCGAACGCCGCGTACGCGATGTCGCCGCGCATCGCGACGGCGCGTGCCTGCCCGGATGCGGACGGACGGTAGACGTGGAACGCCTTCGCGTCCGTCGCGTAGCTGTCGCGGAAACCGGGGTTCTTCGGCGGCTCCCCGATGGGACGCGGCTGAGGGCGCACGCCCTTCACGGGGACGACGTAGAGCCCGCCGGGCGCGCACGTCATGTAGAGGCAGCCCTCGCCGACCTCGAGCGAGCTTATGGCGGCGGAGGGCCATCCCGGCTTCTTCGGGTCGGGGATGCAGAGCCTGTCGACGACCGCCGGACGCGCGGGGTCGCGCACGTCCACCGCGAAGAGCCCGTTGTGCGAGTCGCAGCAGAACGCCAGCCCGCCCGCGACGCGCGGGGTCCAGAAATCCTCGTCGCGGGGAGTGAACACGGGGAAGTCGACGCGCGAGACGTGCCTCGGGCGCTCCGGGTCGGATATGTCGAACACGTCAAGCCCGCGCCCCGCCCCCTTCGCCGCGTCCCCTTCGGCGCCGCGGTGCAGCGAGTCGTGCCCCGTCGAGCAGTATACGTAGCGCCCGTCCAGCTCGAGCCCGTCGCCGAACCCGCCGAGCTCCGCAACGGCGACGGAGCGGAAGGACCGCATGTCGTGCGCGTCGAAGACTGTCATCTCCCCCGCGCCCCACTCCCCGGAGAAGAGCCAGCCGTCGCGGTAGCGGCAGGACTGCGATTCGCGCGTCTTGCGGATCGCGATGTGCGACGGCCTGTCCGGATCCGAGACGTCCACCGCCTCCACGCCGTAGATGCGCTCGGAGAGGAATGCGACGGAGCCGGCGACCTCGATGCCGGTCGCGAACTCGACGGAGTCGTACCGCGAGCGGATCCGCATACGCGCCGGATCGGACACGTCGACGATTCTCATCCCAGTCTCGCGCGAGACGACATAGGCGAAGTCGCCGCGGACGCGTATCTGGCGCAGGTTGTCGAACCCGTCCAGCTCGCCCACGACCCTCGGGCTGAGAGGATCCGACGCGTCGAGCGCGTAGAGCTTCGAACCCGCGCCCGCGAAAAGGCGCTTTCCGTCGAGCGCGACGGCCATCCCCTTCGCGCCGACACCGTCGACGCGCACGGGCGCGCCAAGAACCCCCGCCAACGCGGGAAGGCAGGACAACGACAGGAAGGCCGGCAGGAGAAACGCTGTTCTGGACATCATGGGCCAATTATACCACAACAGTGCGCCAGTCGGGGAATATATGATATACTTCACCGCATGAAACCCCAGGGGAGAGCCATGAAGGCAGGCGTCGACGTCCTGCACGAGGACGCCGACATAATCGTCGTGGACAAGCCGGCCGGCATGATCGTGCACCCCGCGCCCGGCCATGAGGAGGGCGCGCTCACCGACGTCCTCTCCGCGCGCTACCCGGAGATCCGCGGCGTGGGCTCGGCGGAACGCCCCGGCGTCGTGCACCGCCTGGACATGGACACGAGCGGCGTGATGGTGTTCGCCAGAAACCAGCGCGCGTACCTCGCCCTGCGCCGGCAGTTCGAGTCGCACGCGGACGTCCGCAAGACCTACATCGCCGTCGTCCACGGCGCACCGAAGACGAAGACGGGCACGATAGATTCGCCGGTCGGACGCGACCGCCTCTCCGCCGTGACGCACTGGACCGTGCTGGGAAGCCACGACGGGCTGTCTCTCGTCGAATTCAGGATCGACACGGGCCGCATGCACCAGATAAGAATCCACGCCGCGGCGCTCGGCTGCCCGATCGCAGGCGACGCCACGTACGGCGACCGCGAGCGCGACAGGAGGATGCGCCGGCGACCGAGCCGGCAGCTGCTCCACGCCGTGGAGCTGTCGTTCATCCACCCGTCGACCGGCAGGCGCGTCACTTTCGCCGCGCGGCCCCCGGAGGACATCGTCTACGCCGGATGACGGCCAGCCGCTAACGGCACCAGTCGGCGATGCCGGCCGCAATCGCCTCCGCGACGATCTTGCGGTGGCACGGGTCGAAGATCGCCTCCTCGCCCTCGGGGGACGTGATGAAGTCCGCCTCGACGAGGCAGCTCGGCGTCTCGGGGTTGCGGGTGACGACGAAGTTCGCGTGGATGACGCCCCGGGACTGGAACTCGCCGTCCAGCGCCTCGGCCATGCGGTCGTTTATCGACTTCGCGAGCCGCTTGCCGATGTCGTTCCAGGCGTATACGGCGTGGAAGCGGGGGTCAGATGGATCCCTGTCGTACGCCGGGGCGTTGTGGTGGATTGACACGAACGCGTCCGCGTCGTTCGTGACAGCGCACCGCGGTCGCTCGTAGAGGTTGAGCGCGACATCGCTCTCGCGCGTCATGACGACCTTGAAGCCGAGGTTTGTCAGGGCCTGGCGAAGCTCGAACGCCACCTTGAGATTGGCGGTCTTCTCGGGGATGCCGTGCGGACTCCACGCGCCCGAGTCGGTTCCGCCGCCGTGCCCGGGGTCGACGACGATTGTTATCTCGGAGGGGCTCTTCCCGGACGGATGCGGACGCGCCTCGTCCTTCGTGTACTCGACCTTTGTCCACTTCCTCTCCGGCGCGGCTGCCGGCGGCGACGACGGCTTCGCCTCGACGAAGAATGTCCTGTTCGTCGTCTCGCCGCCGCAGACCACCTCGACGGTATTTGAGCCTGGCGCGACGTCTACGAGCGTCGCCCACGCGCCCGTCCTGTACACCGGGACGTCGCGGCCCTGCACCACGACGTTCGTCACCCCGCGCGCGGCCGCGCCTATCATGTAGCACCGGTCGACAGGCGGCATTCGCTGGCCCGGGCGGGGGAAGGCGACCGTCAGCGCCGCAATCGCGCAGGCCAGCGTCACGCGAGCGCCCCCTTTATCGCGGCGAGGAAGTCGCCGTAGTCGTCGAACGCGGGAATGTCGGGATTGTCCGCCTTTATCTTCTCGGTCGAGCGGAAGAGGAACCCGGCCCTGGACGCCCTGATCATCCCGAGGTCGTTGAAACTGTCGCCGGCCGCGATTGTGTCGAATCCGCAGCCCTGGAGCGCCTTCACGGTCGTGAGCTTCGACTGCGGGCAGCGCATGCGGTAGCCGACGATGCGCCCCGACGCGTCGCATTCCAGCGAGTTGCAGAACAGCGTCGGACGGCCGAGCTTCTCCATGAGCGGCCCCGCGAACTGGTAGAACGTGTCCGAGAGGATCAGCACCTGCGTCACGGCGCGGAGCCCGTCGAGGAACTCGCGCGCCCCCTCCATCGGCTCGACCTTCGATATGGCCGCGCGTATCTCGTTCAGGCCGAGTCCGTGCCGGTCAAGAAGGTCTATGCGGTAGCGCATGAGCTTGTCGTAGTCGGGTTCGTCGCGCGTGGTGCGGCGGAACTCCGGGATGCCGGTCTGTTCCGCAAACGCAATCCATATCTCCGGCACGAGAACACCCTCCAGGTCAAGGCAGACTATGTTCATGTCTTTCATTCTGACTCCCGTTTCGCAGTTTCCGCGAGGACCGTCATCCCCTCTCGAACGCCCGGTGCGCTATGTCCCTGCGGTAGAACATCCCGTCGAACGATATTCCCCCGATGCGCGCGTAGGCGCGGTCGACGGCCTCGCGCAGGGTCGCGCCCGTGCCGGTCACGGAGAGGACGCGTCCGCCGGAGGTGACGATGCCGCCGGCGTCCGCCTTCGTTCCGCAGTGGAAGACGATCGAGTCCGACGCGTCAGCTCCGAGCCCCTCGATCCTCCTGCCCTTCTCGTAGGAACCGGGATACCCGCCGGAGGCGACGATCACCGTGGCGGCGACGTCGTCCTTCACGACTATGTCGGAATCCGCGAGGCAGCCGGTCGCGGCGTGGAGGAGCGCCGTGGCGAACGAGCCGCCGAGCCGCGGCAGGACCGCCTCGGTCTCGGGGTCGCCGAAGCGGGCGTTGAACTCGACGACGTTGACGGTCGAGCCGCTCTTCGCGAGCGGACCGTGCGGATTCGACCCCTCGTCGTTGACCATGAGCCCGGCATAGAGGATGCCGCGGTACGTGATGCCGCGCTTCGCGAGCTCGCGGACGACGGGCATGATGATCTTCTCCTTGATCATCGGGAGCTTGTCGGCCGTTATGACGGGCGCGGGGCTGTAGGCGCCCATCCCGCCCGTGTTCGGCCCCCTGTCGCCGTCGAAGACGCGCTTGTGGTCCTGGGAGCTCGGCAGCAGCACGGCGTCCCTGCCGTCGACCATTGCGAGGATGGAGCACTCCTCGCCGTGGAGGAACTCCTCGACGAGGACCTCCGCCCCGGCCGCGCCGAACTTGTTTCCGACGAGCATGTCGTCTATCGCGGCCTCGGCCTGCTCCACCGTCTCCGCGACGACGACGCCCTTCCCGGCGGCGAGTCCGTCGGCCTTGACCACGACCGGGAGCCCGAACGCCGGAAGCGCCGACTTCGCCTTCGCCGCGTCGGTGAACGTCTCGGCCCTGCCGGTCGGGACCCCCGCCGCGTCCATGATCTCCTTCGCGAAGCGCTTCGACCCCTCCATGCGCGCGCCCGCGGCAACAGGCCCGAACGTGGGTATGCCGAGCGAGAGAAGCTCGTCGACGAGCCCCTTCACGAGCGGCGCCTCGGGTCCGACGACTACAAGGTCCGGGCTGTTCTCGCGCGCCCACTTCGCGATCCCCTGCACATCCTCCGCCCCGATCGCGACGTTCGTCGCGACGGCCGCGGTCCCTGCATTCCCCGGGGCGCAGAATATGTCGTGCCTCTCGGCGTCCTGCGCGAGCCTCCACGCGATCGCGTGCTCGCGTCCGCCGCTTCCAACAACGAGAATCTTCATAACGACTCCTTCCTGACAAGTCACTTCTTCGGCACGACCAGCTTCTGGCCGATCCGCAGGTTGTCGGACTTCAGTCCGTTCATCTCCTTGATGACGCCCACCTTGGTGCCGAAGGCCTGGGCTATGAGCGAGAGGGTGTCGCCGCTCTGCACCGTGTACTCGAGCGTGCTGCCGGCGCGGCGGGCCGGCTGCGG
>JAFRJH010000162.1 GCA_017432385.1 Kiritimatiellia bacterium | reverse complement strand
GGGTTGCCGCGGAACAGCGGCAGCTGCGGATGCTCGTAGCTGACGATCGGGACGCCGTTCGCCAGCGCCTCCTGGGCGACAAGCGAGAAGCCTTCGTAGTCGGACGTCGAAACGAGGACCGACGCCAGCCCGTACCACGGCGACGGGTCGTCCACCTCCCCCGCGAACTCGACGGCGTCCCCGACGCCCTCGGCGGCGGCGAGCTGGCGCAGGTGGGCCTCCAGCTTCTCCGGTCCGCCCCCGACGAGCGCGAACCTGAGCCCCGGATCCGCGCGGTGAAGCGCGCCGAACGCCCTCACGGCGTCTCCGGGGTGCTTCTCCTCGCTCAGACGCCCGACCCAGAGCACAAGCCGCCCGTCCTTGTCCGGAAGGGGCGCCGCGAGCGCGGCGCGGACGCGGTCCGACGCGGGGTTCGGGATGCACCGCGCGCGAACTCCCTCTGCGGCGAAGAGCGCCGCGTCGAACGGGGTCAGCGCGAATACGCCGTCGCACTGCCTCAGCCAAGCCGGCTCGTTGCAATAGGTCGCCGCGGCCGGCATGGCCCAGAGCGGCGCCGTGCGCACGCTGTGGTAGTGGACGAAGAACGGGATGCCGCACACCAGCTTTGCCGCGAGGATGTCCCAGATCATGCGCTCCGTCAGATACTGGTGGCTGTGCAGGACGTCGACCGCGTGCGCCTCGAGGGCGGAGGCGAGAGCGCGCATCCGCGCCTCCGCCGGAGCCGCGCCCGCGCCGACGGCCTTCGGGAGGCGGACGACCTCGACGCCCTCCGGCAGCGGTACGGCCACGTCTTCGCCGTTGTCGTCGAGGAAGAGCGTCGTCTCGACTCCGCGCGCGCGCAGGGCCTCGATCTCCTCCACGACCACCCGCTGCACGCCGCCGACGGTCAGGTGGAAGTAGAGCATCCCGACGCGGCGGACGCTCCTTGCGGCGAGCGCGGGGAGTCCGCCAGCCCTGTCGATGGCCTCGGCCAGCGCGCTCGGGTTGTTCGCGTAGCGTTCGGCCAGCGCGTCGGCAAGCAGTCCGTGCGGGCATCTGGCAAGGAGTTCGCGCATCGCCGCGGCACGGTCGGACGGGCTGCCGATGCGCCCGGATATGGATGTGAAGAGGTTGACCGCCATCGTCCTGCCGATGCCATCGACGATCGCACGCTCCGCCGGCCGGCCGGGGAACCGACGCGAGGCGAAATCCACGAGCTCGCGCCACGTGTCGAGCTTGCCCATCGTCCGCAGGAAGCTGCCGAGGGCAAGTCTCTTGGCTGTGGAAATGCCGACACCATACCGGTAGTGGTAAAGGCGGTCGGAGATCACCTCAAGCGACCGGACGCGCGGCATCAGGTGGAACGTCGCATAGACATCCGTCTCGTTGATGGAATAGGCGTCCGCCTGTTCCCCGAACGCCGGCTTGCAGATTTCGGCGCGCGCCATGCGGCCGATCAGGTTCCATGCGAGGGTCTTTTCCTGGTATATCTTCGAAAGCAGCGTCTTGCCGGCATGGATGCCCGCGGGGCGGTTGAAGTACGACTCGCTCTTCGCCCTCAGCTCGGCGGGGCGCGGCTCGGTCTCCTCGATGACGAACCCGCACTGCACGACGTCCGCACCCGACGCGGCGGCGGCGGCAACCATGCGCTCAAGCGTTTCGGGCGCGATCCAGTCGTCTGGGTCGAGGAAAAGGCACCAGTCGCCCGATGCCGCCGCAACGGCGCGCTTGCGCGCGACGACCGTGCCTGAGTTGGGAATCGAAATCACCTTGATCCGAGGGTCTCTCGCCGCATATTCGGCAAGAATCGCCGCGCTGCCGTCGGTCGAGCCGTCGTCCACGCAGACAGCTTCCATGTCGCGCAGCGTCTGGTTTACGACGGAATCCAGGCACTGCCGAAGGTAGCCTTCGACATTGTAGACGGGAATTATGATGGAAACGCCTGGCACGGAAGATATTATATCATATTGACATATGGCCCGCCGCGCCGACGCCACGAGTTAGCTCACCATTTGACGGAACGGAATCCGAGGGCGCGGGCGACCTTGCCTACAGCGTGTTTGGCGGTATAACCGATGCCGTTCTCCCGGAGGCACTTGACGCCGCCCCACGCCTTGCGCGCCGGCCACGTCACGAACATGCCGGTGCGGTAGGCCTCGGAATTGTGCAAGGCGTCAATCTCGCGTTTCTGCCGCGCCGTCAGGCGCACGCCGCCCAGGCGGGCGCTCTCGGCGGACTTGAGCTTGGCCTGAAGCGCGGCCTGCGCCTTCTCCAGCGCGGCGATCTTTTCGTCGGCTGTCTTGATTCGCCGGTCCAGGGTCCGGCACCTGTCCTGAATCTTGGTGATGTAGTCCCGGAACTCGGTCACGCACTTGGCGACGTCTTCGTCTATGGCGGGCCTCAGTTCGGGCGAGCAGACGGCGCGGGCCTGCTCGCGGCAGTGCACCCGCTGCTGGAACTGGCCGAAGGCGTCCGCCGAGGTCCAGGTTCCCTGCCCAAAATCGCGGTAGACCGACAGCGGCGTGGGCATGTAGCCCAGCGGCCCCTTGGTCTCCATGTAGAAGGAGAGTGCCAGCTCGCTGATCCTGTACTTGAAAAGGATTTCCGGCAGTCCCTGCAGCAGCTCGCGGCGGTACATGCACGTGGTGAAGTTCATGCAGACGCCCCCGCACCGCCCGTTGACAAACATCTGCATCCCGCGGATCTTCCCGGGCAGGCCTTCCTGCACTTTGTACGTTCTCGGCGTGTCGCCGTTTTTCCGGATCGCCGCGATGCGGGAGAACACCATCGAGCAGTCAGGATTGTCCCGGAGGAACTCCGTCTGCCGCCAGAGCTTCTCCTGGGCCGACCAGTAGTCGTCCCCCTCGATGATGGCGACGAATTCGCCCGTCGCAGCGTCAAGGCATTTGCGCATGTTGCCAGAGATGCCGAGATTGGTCCGGGACGAGAGGTTTTTAATAAGATTCGGGTACCGCCTGGCGTATTCCGCGACAACAAGGTCCGTGCCGTCTGTCGAGGCGTCGTCCGAGATGATGATCTCCTGGTCCACGCCGCGCTGCATGATGGCCGAATCAATCGCCTGGGCGATGAATGGCGCATGGTTGTAGGTAGTGATTATCGTCGTCACCCGCGCGCGCGGCAACGGCGTCTCACGGGATTTAAGCTTGAAGTAGTAGTTTCTGAGATCGGCGCTACCGCCGGGCGGGCAATGTTCGAAATCCCAGCCCTCGGTCAATTCGAGGACGTTTGCGCGGATTTCCGGGTACTTTTTCTTCAGGACTTCGTTGCTGGCGATGGAAAGGATGTCGAATTTGGCCGAGGAGACGACCGTTCGCACAAACGATTCCCGGAAGATGTCAAACCGCCCCGCCGCAACCAGCCGCTTCTTGAGTTCGCGGCAGCCCACGCAGAACAGCCCCGCATATTCATCTCGGCTTGTCGTGGAGGATATGCCCTTTCGATAACAGTACATGGCCTCGTCAACAACGACGACGCGACGCGCCATTGCAAGCGCCATCGTGGCAAAAAAAAGATCGTTCGTCCGGCGGAGGGGCTGAAACCCAAGCTGGAAGTCGCGTATCAGCTTGTGGCGGAAAACCTTGTCGCATACCGAATGACCGACGATATTGAAAATGCCCGAGGCAAACTCCTCTGGCGCAAAGGCGCGGCGTCCAGAGGCCAACAGACGGCGAATCTGGGCTGGGAAAGGCGTCGCCGGAAGCAGACTGCGCGTCCCGTCCTGGAAGCGCTCCCACCGAACGATGCCTATGTCGGCATTCTCGCTTTCCATGGCGGAAACCACGCATGACAGCAGATTCGGCTTGTAATAGTCATCCGGATCGCAGAAGGCGATGAATTCACCGGTCGCGACGGCAAGTCCGGCGTTCCTGGCAACTCCTGCGCCCGCGTTTGCCTGCGCAAGAAGCCGCACGTTCGTCCGCTGCGCCGCATAAGCTGCAATGATGCCCGCCGAATCGTCTGTCGAGCCGTCGTCAATGCAGATCACCTCCACATCACCGGAGAGCTGACCGGTCAACGAATCAAGGCATTCCTCCAGGTAGGGGGCAGCATTGTACACAGGCACGATGATCGAAACTTTCGGACTCATTATTCTCCTCTTTCTGTTCTTTTTCGGAGGCAGGCTCCGGCAGCGGACATCCCGCGCCGCGCATGGCCGCTAGGACTCGCCCCCTGCGATCGCCTCGATCCCACACAGAACCCTTTCCAGCTCGGCGATCCGCGCGTCGCGGACATCACGTTGCCCGAGCAGTTCCTCGACGCGCTTCTGCGCCGACGACGCATTCGACTTCCAGGCGGCGACATGCTTCTCCAGCTCGGCAATCCGCGCGTCGCGCACGCCGCGCTGCCGCAGCAGCTCGTCGACGCGGCTCTGCGACGACGCCACGTTCGCCTTCCAGGCGGCGACATGCTTCTCCAGCTCGGCAATCCGCGCGTCGCGCACGCCGCGCTGCCGCAGCAGCTCGTCGACGCGCTTCTGCGTCTCGCCCGCGTTCCTTTTCCACGCTTCAACGCGCTTCTCGAGCTCGGCAATCCGCGCGTCGCGATTCGCAATTTTAACCTTCTCCGCTGCACCACCAGCCCGGCTCGACCCGAGGGCAAGACTGACACGGCGCGCAGCCAGGCTCTCCGAGAACATATCGGCAAGAATGTCCGGATTGCCCGCCGCCGCAGCCACGTCCTTCACAAACTTGAATGCCGAAGTGAACGACTCGGCATCCGTTTCATCGCCTTTTATGCGCAGTTTCGGCAGCGTTTCGGCGCAGATCCTGGAAATCGCACTGAAGCTGGAGAAACAGTTGACCTTGCGCAGGTTGTATGCGAGATTCAGGAGCAGCGAAACATCGGCGGCGCGGACGAACCTGTCGACAAGACCTCGCTCCTTCAGACAAAGCCTGAACAGCCGCTCCGCCTCCGCAAAGGCAAGCGGCGCCTCGTCTTTTGTCGATTCGAGCGAAGTCGCCACGCCGGTGCGTCGGCAGCACAACGGCTGGGCCATCACGCCGAGGCGCTCCGCAAGCGACAAGGCCAGCTGGACCATCGGGAAATCTTCAAAGCGCTTCAGCGCGGGGAACCGAAGGTTTTTCTCTTCGATGAATTTGCGCCTGAACAGCTTGGCGCCTGGTGCCATAGACGCTATTGCATAAAGATTTGCGCCCAAGGCGTCCGGCGCGAATACGCGTTCCTCCGGCACAAGTTTCTTGCAGAGATAGGCCGCGTGCCTCTCCAATTCGCCGCTTTCGGACATGACCGAACCATCGGCAATCAAAATGTCGAGGTTGTCCTCCTGGGCCTGCTCATACGCCTGCCGGAGCGCGGTGCCGGACGACAGCCGGTCGTCGGCGTCCAGGAAGAATATGTATTCACCCTTGGCCACATCCAGTCCGGCATTGCGAGCGACACCCGCACCCTGGTTCTTCTGCCGGACGACATGGAGCCGGGAATCACGTTTTTCCCAGAATTCCAATATCTCCGCCGAGTCGTCGGTGGAACCGTCATCTATGCAGACGACTTCGATCTCCGGCATCTCCTTCTGCATGAGAATGCTGGCCAGTGCCTCCGACAGATAGAGCTGCGCATTGAAGACCGGCATGACGACCGAAACCTTTGGCGCGTCGGTCGCAGGCAGAACAAGCGCGTCGCCCCACGCCCGCGACCAGAGTCGGGAGGCATCGGACGCGTCCACATGCCGCCACCAGAGGTGGGCGTACCGGCGCGCGGGCTTTTTCCAGGGTTTCTGTCCGCCGGCGAAATGCACAATCCACATCTCATCCCCGGTCAAGGCGATCTGCTCCTTGATGCAGTAGTCGCCCAGCTGCACGTTCCAGCGCGGGTCGAGCGGCGCAATGCGGCCCTTGCACACGAAGTTCAGGGCGTCCTGATCGCAGAGCCATTTAGCCGCCTCCAGCACGACCTTAAGAAGTCTGTCAAGGATCGGCTCGCGTCGGAACCGCTCCAGATTCATGACCAGAATGCCCGCATTCACGTAGTCATCCCACTCGGCAAAGCCCCACCCAGCCGCCCACGACAGATACTCGGGTTTCGTCGAGTGGACTACGTCTTTTGCGGCGGCAATGTACGCTTCTCCCGGTTCCGTAGCGTAAAGCTCGCCCAAGTCGCGACATACGGCAACATCCACATCAAGATAGATCAACTTGTCGTAGGCCGTCAGAATGTCGGGAACAAGCAGTCGATAGCAGGAGGACACCGGCAGCCTGTCCACCTGCTCGAATTCGGAGAGCCTGGAACCCGCCAATCCGTCTGACATGTCGACAAACCTGACGGACACGTTTGCAAGCCCGGCATAGCGGGAGATGAAAGCCTGAATCAATCCTTCGTCCACGCCCGAATGCAAAACGAGGATGTCGAGGTTGCTGCCGGCCGCGTTTGCAACGGCCGAATTGACCACAACCTTGAGATACGGCAGGTAGTTCTCGTCCGTCGCGAGCACGACGGGCACGTTCCGCTCCGCGAACGCCGGATGGATGTCTGGGCGCGCGAACGCATGCTGTACATGAGCATCCGCCCTGGCCGGCGCCGACGAGGTCTCCTGCCGCGCCTCAAGCCGCTTCTGCAACTTCGCGATCCTCGCCTTTTCCGACTCCAGGGCCGCTAGGCGCGACGCAAGGGCGTTATCGACAAACTGGGCAATCCGATCGTCTGCGGCAATCTCCTCCCAGTCTCCGTTCCGATTCCCCTGCGTCGGCGTTTCGAGCGTCACCGGTCTCAAGTACCGGAGTGCCGCGCTCTCCAGCGCACGCACACGGCCGCGGAGGAAATCCATTTCAACGCTTCCCTCCGCAAAATGCGCCTCCGCGAATTCCCCTATCAACCTAGCCGCCGTCATGCATCCACGCAGATGATCGACGGCGTTGTCCCGCGATGTCATGATCGATCCCGCACGGAACCGCCTGTGGTGATACTTCTCACGCACGGCCATGACCCTGCGCGAAACCGCGTACAGGGCCGGGATAAAAAACTCGTCTTCATGAATCACGCCCGTCGGGAACCGGATTGCGCTTTCAATCAAAAACTCGCGGTTGGTCAGTCTTTGACCGGGACAGACAACGGACACATCTCCCGCAATCAGGGCAGAAGCAACGGCTATGCCCGACATCGGATGGTTTGCGATGCTGACGGGAAACTCGTAGTAGCGCACAAGACGCGCACGGCGGGCAATTTCGGCGGCGTCCTGTGCCGCACCCATATCGTCAAAGTGGACTTCGGAGGCAAACAGCACCTGGTTGAGCTTTTCCCGCTCGGCTAGGGCTGACAGCCGTTCAAGGGCTTCGCATTCCACCCAGTCGTCGCTGTCGAGGAAATAGATGTACTCCCCGCGCGCCAGCGACAGTCCTTTGTTGCGCGCCGCACCCACGCCCGCATGCTGCTGCCGAATGACCCTGAACCTGCCGTCGGCGGCAGCATATTCCTCTGCAATTTCAGCGGAACCGTCGTCCGAACCGTCGTCCACGCAGACGACTTCAATGTCACGCAGCGTCTGGCTCGCGACAGAATCCAGGCACTGCCGCAGATAAGGCGCGACATTATAGATAGGAACGACTACCGATACCTTGGGGCTGGAGGAATCCGTCTCCATGAGGCGAAGTCTGGTCAGATCCGCTCCTCGTGTCCGCGGAAGTGGACGTTGAGCGCATGGAGCGGCGTGAGCAGCTGGCCGAGGGGCGTGCCCTGCGTCATTATCGTGAACGCATTGACGTCCTTCGGAAAGCACTTTCCGCCGTAGCCGAACTTGCCGTCTGGGCCCGGCACGTAGGTGTGCGTGTCGTTGATGTAGCCCGAGAGCAGCATACCCTCGTGCACGCTCGCCCAGTCCGCGCCCATCCGCCTGCAGTAGTCGTACACGGCGTTGAAATACGTCACCTTGTACGCGCCGAAGACGTTGTGGGCGTACTTGGTTATCTCCGCCTCGAGGGGCGTCATCCGCACGAAGCGCTTCCCCTTGAATATCCTCGAAAGCAGCTCCACCTCTCCGGTAAACACCATGGGCTGCCTCTTGAAGTCCTCGATGTACGTGCGCTCCGTCAGGAACTCCGGCATGAAGTAGACGCTGTGGCCCGTCTCCCTTGAAAGGCGCTCGCTCGTGCCCGGGAGTATCGTGGTGCGCACGAAGACGGGCTTGTCGGGAAGCCCCGAGATGAGCTTCTTCATGAGCGTCAGGTCCTGCGTTCCGTCGTCCTCCGTAGGAACATGGATCTGGAGGAAGTAGACGTCAGCCCCCGAGATGTCGTCGTTCATCCCCTTCGGCGGGTCGCTCACCACGACCTTGACTTCCTTGTTGTTCTCCTCGAGCCAGGCCTTGAGAGCCCCGCCCACGAATCCGCATCCGATAATTCCGACCGTTATCATCTTGGTGTCGCCTTTCTTTCGTGTCTGGTTTCTAAGCTTTCGGTCCTTCCGCGCGCCCGCGCAGGAGCTCCCGCACCCTGCGGAGCTTCGCCGCGTCCTCGGCCATCTGCCTCGCGGC
>JAFRJH010000018.1 GCA_017432385.1 Kiritimatiellia bacterium | reverse complement strand
GGCCTATGAACAGCCTGAACCCCGCGTGGCCCGGAAATACCGCGCCCGTGACCTCGGCCTCCGCGTCGACAAGCCCCTGCATCCGCCGTCTGAAGCCGCCGCCTTCGAAGACGGCCAGCGGAATCTGGTACGAGCCGTCCCGCAGCATGACGTAGTTCCACTCGGGGTCGATGTCGTCGACGCGGACATCGGCAATCGTCCCTCGGACCTTCACGAAGTCGACCTTTCCGCCGTACCGCAGGATCTCGCCGACCGACATGACGCGAGGCTCGGGAACTGGCGCCCGGCCGACGACCTCCGCGCTTTTCACCTCGAGGTTGCGCACCCGGGACGAGGGCACGCAGAACGTATGCCCGCGCAGCGTCGCGAGCTGCCCGGGCGCAAGGTCCAGACGGCCGTCCGACACAGCCTCGAAGAACCCGCCCTCGTCCTTGAGGAACAATATCCCGTTGGGGTAGGTGGCCACGACGGCAGCCGTTATCTCGAACTGACGCCCCTTGGCGAACTCCTCGTCGTGCAGCGACTCCGCCTCAGCGCTGGAATGGAGGACGTTGGCGGCGACGGACCGAGACGGCGCCAGAAGAAGAGCCGACACGAACGCGGCCGAGAGGAATCCCCGGGCCGCAGCGCGGACAAGTCTCGCCGTCGCGATCTTCATCATGACCGCTATTCTATCATAATCCCGCGGAACTTCTCAATGGCCGATTTCGGGAAACCGCAGTCGAGCACGAAGCCCTCGACCCTCTCGCAGAGCGTCGCGCCGGGGTATTTGTCGAAGACCGAAAGGAGCTTCCTGAACCTGCGCTCATGCGTGAAGCTCGGCATCTGCGTACTGAACGCCGAAGCCTCCCAGTCCCGCACGAGCTCATCCTCCTCGACTCCGAGAAGCGCATTAAGGACGAATGCCAGCGTCCCCGTGCGGTCCGCGCCCGCGATGCCGTGGAAGTCGATTGGGTAGTTAGACTCGTCGAGGAAGACTGCGAAAGCCTTCTTGAACGCCTTGCGGCCATTCTCGCCGGCGAGATGCTCGTACGCGAAGAACGGGACATGCACCAGCTTCACGCCCTTGCCGAGCGCGGACGCCGCCAGTCCCTTGCACTCCTCGTCCCAGCGGAGGTCGAGGTCGGTCTTGACCCCGCACTGCACCGTCGCCGCCCTGACGCCTTCCGGCTTGATGGTTCGCCTCCCCATGGGATAGATGTAGTCGATCACCTTCCCCGAGGCATTCGTGACTTCCTCCTCCGTGCAGCTCTCGAACCCGCCGGAGCGGTAGACGAGGCCCTGCCTTACGCGCCGACCGCCGCGGGCCGGACGCCCCCCGAGGTCGCGCACGTTCTTCACGCCCGCCCAGTGGAGCTGGCGAGGGAAAGCATCTTCGGTCCTGAACGTCGACGAAGTCTCGAGCCCGAGCGAGCGGCAGGTCCACTTGTACGAGCAGTTCGCCTCGAGGTTCTCGACGACGAAGTCGTTTCCGAGGACCTTCTCGTCCACGACGACCTTGCCGTCGGCGGCACGCACGACGACGAGGCGCGAGTCCCCGTCGCCGCCGAGCCAGGCAAGACGGACGGGCCGCGGGAGGGAGCCTGCCTCGAACATCTCGTGCCGGAAATCGTCGTTCTCGAGATCGGCGCAGCGCGCGGCGGCTGGCTTGCCAAGCCAGTCGGAGCAGAACTTGTTCCGGAGCGGGACCGATTCGCCGGCATCCGGCACGGTAGCCTCGAGGGCGCCCGACGACTCCTCATCGAAGGGCGTGAACCTGAAGTCCTCGACGACGGCCTCGGCCGTGTCGAAGTCTGGCGTGCCCGCCCAGCCGCGCGGGAACCACACGCCCACCCAGAACTCGCCGGGCATGTTCGGCACGTGCGAGCGGTTCGTCCGCACCTTCTCGCCGTCCACGTAGTAGTCGACGCGGTCGTAGTGCCAGTCGAAGCGGAAGTCGTGGAACTCGCCGTCGTCGAGGCGCCGGGGAAGCTTCGTGTAGCCGATGGTGCTCCGCTCCTCCTCCTCGCCGATCCATGTGTTGCAGAGCGCGTGGTCGAAGTCGATCCCCTCAAACGGCTTCTCAGGACGCCCCGGCAGCTCAATGTCGATTTCGTGGTTCAGGATGCCCGTGTCAGTCTCGGCGTAGCGGAACGTCCACATCGCCGTGCAGCATCCCATGACCGGGGCAATCTTCATGCGCACCTCGTAGCGGCCGAAGTGGAAGCGCTTCTTCGACACGAGGCACGCGCCGGACCGCACTCCGGAATTGAGGCGGAGGCCCTTTTTGCCGACGCCCCTGACGTCGCCCGTGTAGCGGTTGCCGCGGGCAGAGAGGTAGGCCTTGCCCGACTCGAAGCGGACGTTCTCCGGCACGACGCCTCCGTTGTAGTCCGCGCCGTCCCTGTCCTTTCCGCCCCAGTTGCAGTTCGCCAGCTTCCATTCCGACTGGTCGATCGCGCCGAAGGCCGCAAACGCACAGAGCGCCACTGCGCAAGATGCCGAGATCCTTTTCACCGATACCTCCTGTCTTTGGTTGAAATTCCCCCGAGAAGCTCAGCGGAACGAAACGAAGAGCCCGCCGTTTGCCTGATGCACCTCGCCGGCAGTTGCGAATGCCGGATCCGCTACGGTCAGGTATTCCGCCTTGGCCCAGTTCGCGCTCGACGCGCCGGCCTTCATGCGCAGTTCGTCGTACTGCCCCGAGAAGGCCTGTCCGTCCGTAAGGCTGTTGATGTTTCCAAACGTCAGGGGGAAGTCGTTGTCGCGGACCCTCGTGGAACCATGGACCGTGTCCAGAAGAACCCCGTTGGCGTAGACGGCCGCCTCGGTCTTGTAGGGGTTCTCGGAGTTGCCGGTCGGAACCTGGTCGAACGAGACGAACAGATGGACCCAGTTGTTCCGCATGTTGGGAACGGTAAACCGCTTTTCGCCGTCCGCCACCTTGAGCGTGAGCCACACGTCCTCGCCCGGAGTGTATCCTTCGTCCGAATTCCAGGTGGTGTGCTCCCGGACGATGCTCCATCCCCAGTTGTATCCGGACGCCCTCTTGTACACGACCGTCTCCCCTCCTTCCGTGTAGCCAGTCGTCCTGAACCAGCCCGAGAAGGAGAACTGGGAGCCAAGCGCCAGACCTGCCCCGAGCGGCGCGGAAAGGTAGTTGCGCCTGTTGTCCGCGCCCCATGGGTCGTCGAGGTCGTAGTAGGTCGTGCCCGCCTGGTTGACGCGCGCGGCGCCGACCGCGCCGTCTGCAGCGGCCGCGAGGTCTGCCGGCTTCGCCCGCGCGTTCTGCATGGCCGCGGCGTCGAATCCGTTGGTCGTCGAGTCGAAGGCCGTGCCGTTCGCCTCGCCCATGTGCCAGACGCCCGCGAAGCCCGGCCATTTCACGAGTTCGACGCCGGCGGGGTTCGCGCCGTTGCCATAGTACATCCGGATGCGAGTACCCCTGCCAAGCGACGGAACCGTGACCCAGACAAGCGAAGTCCCCTCGTCGTCCCACGTGTCGACCTCGTGGTGGATCGGATGCTTGGCGTCGTCGGTGAACATCATGTCCCCTCCGCCCGCACGCAGGAAATCGGAATACTTGAATCCGAGGATCGCGGTCGAGATCCTGACCAGGACCGGGAAGTTCTCAAGAGTCTCGTTCTCGCCGAGGAACTCCATCGGGAAGGTGAACTCGACGCACCGCCTGAAGTCCCTCTTGGTGACCGGCGCGAGATTGGCGATTGTCATCGCCACTGACGAGGGCGAAGCGACGTATAGGCCTTCCGCGAGCGAAAGCACGACGGACGTGTCGGCGTTCAGCGCGGCGTTCGCCTTCGGCATGATGGCGACTGCGGCCGACGACTCGCCGTCCGGGATGACGACCGTGCCGGACGCACCGCCCTGGTAGTCCGTCCCCGCGACGGCAGTTCCGGAGAGCGAGTAGGCGACCTCGAGGCTGCCGTATGCATCGCCGCGCGATATCGAGAACGTCCCCGCGACGGGACCGTCCTCGGCCGCGTCGGAGGCCTTCGCGACAACGGGAGAGCCCGTGTAGAAGCATCTCGCGCCGGGCACGACGACTTCGCCGCCGTTCGCATTTACGCCGACCGCCGCGAACGAATAGGTCCTGTCGGAGACAAGCGAATCCGGGACCGCGATCTCATACGACTGCGGGCCCGCGACGGGCGATTCCGCAAGGGCGACGTCAGTCGAGCCGGAGGCGGACGTGAAGCGCACGTACGGCCTGCCGGTGCCGGACGTCATCGAGACGGCTATCTTCAGCGTCCCGGAGTCGTTGACGATCGTCGGGGCTTCGAAGGCAGGCGGGTCGACCGCCGGCGCGCCGACGCCGCCGTACGAGAAGAACGAGGCGTCCGCGACCGTCTTGTAGTCCGCGGCGATGCGTCCCGCCGAAAGCGCCCCGACGCCCAGCCGGACCTCGTCGTAGGCGCCTTCGAAGGACGCATGCGATCCGTCGGGGTTCCCTCCGATGGCAATGGGATTGCCGTTGTCCTGCACGGGGTTGACCTTGCCGGTGGCGCACAGCGCGCCGTTCGTATAGACGGACACGTTCTCCCCCTTGTAGACGAACGTCAGGTACGCCCACGACTTCCTGATGTACCCCACGTCGACCGTAAAGGTCTTGGAGGCGTTGCCCTGGATGGACATCTTCGTCCCCTGGCCTTCCGTGCCTTCGTACTCCCACTGGACGTCCCAGCCGTCGTCCTTCTTGTCGTTCTTCCGCGAAAAGAGCCGGTGCCACTGGTAGATGTACCTCTGGTAGAACCATCCCGAGACGGTGAACGTATCGCCGAGGGTGCAGTCCGGCACCAGCAGCCTGTTGCGGAACGTCTTGTCGTAGTCCTGCTGGTTGACGCGCGCCGCTCCGACGACGCCGTCCGTCGCCACCATCTTGCCGATGTTGCTGTCAGACACGCCCGCCGGCGTCGCGTCAAGGCCGTTCCCCGCGGCGTCCGGCTCGTCCGTCGAACCGCTTTTGTTCATGTGCCAGACGCCCTTGAAGCCGGCCCACGCATTCGACGCGCCATCGCCGGATGCAGTCGCCTTGCCCCAGTAGGCGTAGATGACGGTCCCGTTCGTGAAAGCCGGGATCCTAACCCAGACAAGCGACTCGCCCGCCGTGTTCCAGGTGTCGATTTCGTGCGGGAGCACGATTCCGTCGGCTGTGGCGAACGCAAGGTCAGCGCCGTCGGGAAGGAAGTCGTCGTAGCTGAACCCGTCGATGGACTCGGAGAGGCGCACGAGCGCCGGGAAGTCGCGGACGGTTTCGCCGGCGGGGACGGCCGTGGCGGACGCGGTGATCTGGACGAACTTCGTGTAGTCCGAGGGGTTGATCGGCTTCCCGTACTGGAAGAAGCCGGGGTCTGTCGCCGTGGCGTAGTCCGCCGCTATGCGCTCGGCCGAAAGCGCGCCGCCGCAGAGGCGGAGCTCGTCGTAGTATCCGTTGAACGGCGCGTCGTCATTGGTGGTGCTGCCGCCGATGGTAAGCGGGTTCCCGTTGTCAGTCGCGGCGTCGATCGCCGCGGCGGCGCAGAAAGCGCCGTTCGTGTAGACGGAGACCGTCGAGCCTTCAAAAGCGAACGTCAGCGCGACCCATTCGTTCACATGCTGGCCGACCGCCCCGGAGGCGTGCGCGGAGGAGGATCCGTACGCGACGACCTGGTCCCTGCCGCCGTAGTAGTCCCACTCGACATGCCAGCCGCCCTCGTCCGCGCTCGCCGCCCGCCGCGTGACGAGCCTCTGGGCGCCGCCCGCAAACGCCGTGTTGAACCACCCCGAGACGGTAAACGTGTCGCCGAGCGTGTAGTCTGGAACGGAAAGATAGCCGTTGCCGTCCCAGGTCCCGCCAGTGTAGTTCTTGCGGCACGACCCGACGACGCCACCGCCCGGTGTCGCGGTCATGTCACCGACGGCGCTCCCAGCCGGCGTCGCGGCGAGTCCGTTCCCGGAGACGTCCGGCTCGGCCGTCTCGCCGCTCTCGTTCATGTGCCAGACGCCCTTGAACGCGCTCCACGTCTGGCTTGGCGAAAGGGTCGGCGAATAGGCGGAGTTGCCGTAGTACATCGTCAGGCGAGTGCCGCGCTGGAGCGTCGGGACCTTCACCCACACGAGCGACTCCCCGGACGCATCCCACGTGTCTATC
>JAFRJH010000161.1 GCA_017432385.1 Kiritimatiellia bacterium | reverse complement strand
CAGCACTTCCCGATCGTCGTGCCGCCGCCGAGGTTGGGGGCGACGAGCGTCGACTGGCTGCCGAGCTTCGGATACTGGTCGACCGTCACGCGGTCGGCCTTGGCGCCGGCGGCCGCGATGTCCTCCGCCGGGACGGCGGGCTGCGCGCCTCTGCGCGCGCCGCGCGTGTTCACCCTGGTCTGCGCAAAAAGGGAACCGGCCGCGAGGGCCGCAATCGTCACAACAGCAATCTTGTTCATCTTCTCGTTCCTTTCTTCTTGTGTTAAGGCTGTATCACAGCACCTTCATCTTGGGAAGGTCCTGGATGTCCACGAGCCCGACCACCCGGCCGGACCGGTCGCACACCGGCAGGTCGTCGATGCGCTTTCTCTCGAAAATCTTGAGCAGCTCCGCCGCGTAGACGTCGTCGTAGACGAAAAGCGGGCTCTTCGTCATGTGGCGGGACACCGGGTCGGCGAGGACGGCCTCGGCCCCGGACGACGTGGCGCTCATGAGGCGCCTGAAGTCGCCGTCGGTGAAGATGCCCGCGAGCCGCCCGTCCGCGTCCTCGACGACCGCCGAGCCGCCCTGGGCCTTCGTCATCGCCATCACCGTCTCCATCACCGTCGAGGCGGGGCCGACCTTCGCGAGCCTCTCCCCGGTGCGCATGATGTCCGAGACCCTCATGACGAGCGCGCGCCCGATCGCGCCCGCCGGATGGTTCATCGCGTAGTCCTCGATCGGGAACTTCTGCGCGTCTATCATCACCATCGCGAGCGCGTCGCCCATCGCCATCGTCGCCGTCGTCGAGTTGGTCGGCGCCATTCCGAACGGACACGCCTCCCTCCCGCACGGGATCGCGATGTGGATGTCCGCCAGCTTCGCGAGCGTCGAACCGTCGTTCCCCGTCATGGCAACGACCTTGAGCCCGTGGCGGCGGATGGCCGGTATGAGCTTCACCACCTCCTCGGACTCCCCGGAGAACGAAAGCGCGACGAGCACGTCGCGCGGCGAGACCATCCCGAGGTCGCCGTGCATCGCCTGCACCGGGTTGAGGACGATCGAGCGCGTCCCCGTAGACGCGAAGATCGCGCTCATCTTCTCCGCTATGTGGAGGTTCTTCCCGACGCCCGTCACGACGACGATCCCGCCGTCGGCGACCGTCGAGAGCATGAGCCGCACCGCCTCGGTGAAAGACGCGCCGAGCGAGTCGCGGGTCTTCTCAAGACCCTCGATCTCGACCGCGAAGACCTGCTTCGCACGCGCTATCATCTCGGTGTCGGTCATGGTCGTTTAGGCTTTGGCCGCGGTTCTACTAGCCGCAAAGGACGCAGAGAACGCAAAGGGCGTTGGAGCCGGGGTCATACCCCAGACCCCGTGCGCCGCATGGCGCACTTCTATGCGAACTTTGCGTTCTTTGTGGCTAGCAAACATAATCACTTGGTTGTCGACTGGAGCAGCGTCACGCAGATGGTTCCCACGATGTCCTCCGCCGAGCAGCCGCGCGAGAGGTCGTTCATGGCCTTCGCGAGACCCTGGAGGTTGGGGCCGATCGCGTCCGCCCCGCCGAGGCGCTGCGCGATCTTGTAGCCGATGTTGCCCGCGTTGAGATCCGGGAAGATGAACACGTTCGCGTCGCCCTGCACCGAGCCGTTCGGGTTCTTCTGCTTTCCGGTCGCCGGCACGATCGCCGCGTCGAACTGGAGCTCGCCGTCCATGGCGATGCCCGCCTCGGCGAAGCGCGGCTTCGCGAGCTCGACGGCCTTCTGCACCTTCTCCACGAGCGGACCGCCCGCGGAACCCTTGGTGGAGAAGCTGAGGTACGCGACGCGCGGCGTGCGGCCGGTGAGGTCGCGGTAGGTCTGCGCCGTCGCGAGGCCGATGTCGACGAGCTGCTCGGCCGTCGGGTCGGGGATGACCGCGCAGTCGCCGAACGCGAGCACGCCGTCTCCGGACGCCGTAGGCGCCTTGAGGTCGAGGATGAAGCAGCTCGAGGCGGTCTTCACGCCCTTCTGCGTCCCGAGCGTGTGGAACGCGGCGCGGAGCATGTCGCCTGTGGAGGCGATCGAGCCGGCGACGAGTCCGTCGACGCGGCCGAGCTTCACCATCATGCCGCCGAAGTAGATGCGCTTCGTGCGGAGCGTCTTCTCGGCGCCCGCGAGGTCGATGATCTTCTGCTTTTCGGCAGGCTTCCTCGACTCCTTCGCGTTCCACGCCTCGAGGTACGCCTTCTCGAGCTCGGCGTCTCCCAGGGTGTAGTCGATGGTCTTGATGCCGCGGTCGGCGAGCCTAAGGCCGGCCTTCGCCTCGGCGTCGGCGATCTCGGCGGGGGTGCCGAGCACGACGGGCGTGCAGATCCTGCGGTCGACGCAGGCGCACGCGGCGGTTATGACGCGCGGGTCCATGCCCTCGGGCAGGACGACCGTGCCGTTCAGTTTCGATGCCTTTTCGATGATTTCCTTGATTGCGTTCATTTTCCGAGTACCTTCACAGTGTCGCGCGCGATCATGAGCTCCTCGTTCGTCGGGATGACGACGACCGGGATCTTCGAGCCCTTGGCGGAGATGACCTTCACCTCGCCGCGGACCTTGTTCGCCTTCGGGTCGATTTTGACGCCGAGCGCGCCGAGGCGGCTGATGATGCGGGCGCGGACCTCGGACGAGTTCTCGCCGATGCCGCCCGTCATCACAATCGCGTCCGCTCCGCCCACGACGGTGTTGTACGCGCCGATGTAGAGCGCGACGCGGTAGGCGAGCATCTCGAGCGCGAGCTCGGCCGCCTTGTCGCCCTTCTCCGCCTTCGCGCAGATGTCGCGGCAGTCGCTCGACCCCGCAAGCGCGAGAAGGCCGGACTTCTTGTTGAGGAGGTTGTCCATCTCGGCGGGAGTCTTCTTCTCCGCCTCCATGATGGCGAGCACCGCCGCCGCGTCGATGTCGCCGCAGCGCGTGCCCATCACCATGCCGGCGAGGGGCGTGAGGCCCATCGAGGTGTCGACGACGCCGCCGTTCTTGATGGCGGCGAGCGAGGAGCCGTTCCCGAGGTGGCAGGTCACGAGGTTCACCTTCGAGAGCGGCTTCCCGAGGAACTTCGCCGCGGCCTGGGTGATGAACTTGTGCGAGGTGCCGTGGAAGCCGTACTTGCGGATTCCCATCTTCCTGTAGTACTTCGGGTCGATCGCGTACATGCCCGCGCAGTCGGGCATGGTCGCGATGTGGAACGCCGTGTCGAAGACGCCGACGTTCGGGACGCCCTTGAAGATCTTCTCGCACGCCTCGATGCCGCCGAGGTTCGCCGGCATGTGGAGGGGGCCGAACTTGACGAGCTTCTTCGCCTTCGCCATGTTCGCCTTCGTCATGAGGGCGGAGTCGGTGAAGACCTCGCCGCCGTGGAGTATGCGGTGTCCGATTGCGTCGATGTCCTTGGCCGCGTCGCCGAGGTCGGCGACGACCTTGGCGAGCGCCGCGGCGTGGTCCTTGGGACCGCCGCAGCCGATGCGCTCGACAAGGCCCTTCGCCAGCCGGGTCTCCGACTTCATGTCGAAGAGCTGGTACTTCAGCGAGCTTGAGCCCGAGTTTACTACGAGAACTTTCCTGATTGCCTTTTTCATTTGTGACGCGATTCCTTACTCAACAACGATCTTGAAGAACCTCTTCTCCTCGCCGGCGTAGGCGCTGAGGTCGATGTCGCCGGTGGAGAACTCGCCGCCCTCGACCGTCAGCGTGACCTTGCCGCCGTTCGGCGCGGCCGAGGCCTTCGTCCAGGTCTTGAGGTCGGTGGAGGTCATCAGCTGGCCGACGAGCCCGGAGCCGGCGGAACCCTCGACGGAGTACAGCCTGCTGCCCGCGGAGCCGGAGCCCGAGCCGCCGCCGACGGCCTCGGCGTCGCCCTCGGCCTTGACGACCAGCGAGCCCTCGCCCGCGTTGACCAGCGAGAACCTGACGCTCTTCGCCTCGAGGCCCGACGAGGACGCGGAGCTCGTGATGGCCTGGGTGTAGGTCTTGGTGGACGGCGTGTCGACCTCGAGCATGAGCGCGGCGACGCCGGCGTTCTTCACGACCGCGAACGAGTAGGCCGCGAGGCCGGAGCTGCTCGTGCCGTCGCCCTGCAGGGCCTGGAGGTTGTCGGTAAGCGCCTTGTTGATCGCGACGCCGCTCGCGAGCGTGTCGTCGATGTTCTCGGTTCCGCTGTCCAGGCTGCCGTTGTTCTTGACCATCTCCCACGCGTCAGGCAGGCAGTTGCCGTTCGTGTCGACGTCCTCGATGTAGCACGTGAACGTCTCCGAGGGCTTCGCCTCCTCGCCGATGACGATCGCCGTCGGGCTGAACATGTAGGCGCTCTCGCCGGCGCGCGGGCAGACATAGCCCCAGGACTCCCACGAATCCCTGACCCTGTCGTTCGCGAGCGCGTTGCCCGAGAAGTTGTTGTCGATGAACGCCCTCACGTAGTACGTGCCCTTCGGGAGCCCGACCAGGACCGCGTTGGCCTCGTGCTTCACGTCGAACTGCGAGACGGACGACTTGGCCGTCACCCTGGCGCGGCTCACCGGCGCGCCGGAGAAGTCGGGCGTGTCGAACGCCTCGACGTACACGTTGCCGGCGGACAGGACCTCGGACGGGCCGAAGTACCTGACGGCGACGTTGATCGAGCCGTAGTCGTAGCTGTTCGTGAGCGTGTTCATGCGGAACTGCGCCGAGTCGGACCACAGCGCCGTCGACTTGAACTTCGCGTTGTACATGCTGACGTGCCACGTGTAGTTCTGGGCGGGGTCGAGCTGGTCGCCCGCGTACGCCTCGGGGACGTAGGTGTAGACGCCGTCGAGGTCGGCGGCGGGGGCCCTGCGGACGCCGGAATCCCAGACGACGGAGCCGGACCTCATGATCTGCACCCTGAAGGCCGTGTACGAGTTGTTGCCGCCCATCGTCCACTTGAAGACGGGCCTCGCGCCGTAGACCGCGGCCGCCTGCGAACCGGGGGCGACGGTGGCCGGCCTCGTGCGGTAGGCCGCCGGGTCGAAGTGGCGGACCGTCGCGATCGAGTACAGGTTGTTGGTCGTGTTGCCGACGAGCGTCGCGTCGCCGTTGCCGAGCACGATCCTGTACGTCACCTCGACGGGGTCGCCGGCCGCCCTGACGGACGAGTTGCCCATGACCTCGCTCTCGAACGAGTCCCAGTCGAGGTCAAGCGCGCCGTTCTCGAGGACGTCGCCCTCGAAGAAGAAGTTGCGCTGGTCGAGCTCGAGCCACTTGTCGACGACCGGATCGGCGTTCGGGACGCCGAACTGCGCGACGCTCCCCGGCAGGTCGTCGGCCGTCTGGCCGGCGAACTTGACGAGGGTGCGCATCACCCTGAAGCGCTCGTACTTGCCGCCCGAGAGCTGGCCGACGACGAGCTTCCTGAAGTCGCCGTCCTCGGTTCCGTAGAGGAGCGCGCGGTCGGACTGCGCCAGGTTG
>JAFRJH010000160.1 GCA_017432385.1 Kiritimatiellia bacterium | reverse complement strand
AGGTGTCGCAGGCGATGTCGAACGTCTCCTTGGAGTAGGACTCCTGGCAGCAGCTGGCGAAGTCGAGGTTGCGCTCGAAGCATCCGCCGTAGACCTCAAGGGCCTGTACGCCGGAGCCGTCGACCCAGTACGGGACGGCCGCATCCGCCGCAAGCACGACCGCCGGGTCGTTCTTGTACATCTTCATTGCGTCCTTGCGCACGCGCACCACGATTCCGGCCTTCGCCGAGAGCTTGTTGACCATGATCGGCACATAGCCCCAGGCCGCGCCGTCCTTCGTGACCTGCGTCGGGTTGATGTAAGAATAGCCGCTGAAGGCCTTTCCGCTGGGCAGCACGCCGGAGTAGTTGACGCGGCCCTTGCTGGCGAACGTCCTCGCATTCATCTTGAGAACGACATAGCCGGTGCCGGTCGGAACGATCTCGCCGCCCTTCTTGAACCCGGTCGTGTCGGTCGGCAGCGTCACCGTATAGTAGCCCGCATAGGCGGCGCGCTCGGCTTCGGAGGCGATCAGCTTCGCGCCGGACTCCTCGCCCGCGAGCGTCGAGCCGAAAGGCGAGGAGACTCCGGTCACCGTGACCGTGGCCCTGCCGTCGGAGAGGAAGCGGACCACTACGCGCGCCCCTTTCTTCTCGAGAGTCGCCGAGGCCGTGCCGTCGTCCGCTATGGACGAGAGATTGCCGGTCGCGGAGAACTTCGTCGCGTTGACGCCGGCGAACTTCGCCGAGACGCGGCCGTTCTTCGCAATGCGCAGCTCCATAGTGCCGGCGAGCACCGGCGATCCGCCGCTCTTGCCGTAGACCGGCACCATGCCCGTGACCGTCGCGCCGGAGGCGAGGAACACATTGTAGCCCTTCTCGCCCTTCTTGACGGTGGCGGGATCCACGACCACGACGTTGAACGTGGTGGGCTGGCCGACGGCCTTGCCCTTGGCGCGGGCCTCAGTGACCGCCACCGAGAACCTGTAGGTGCCCGGCCTGGTGGGCTTGCCTTCCAGCGCGAGACGCCTTGAGCCGGCGTAGTAGTTGAGCTTGAGGCCCGCGGGAAGCGCCCCGTCGCGGCCGAGCGTGACCCTGCCGTTCTCCTTGATGTTGCTCACGCCGTACTGCTCGGAGACCTGGACCCCCTTGTAGACGCGCAGCGAATAGGAGCTTTCGGGGAGCACCGGGTCGTCCGTGTCGGTCACGCGGAGCGTGAACTTCGCGGGCGAGCCGACCGCCACTTCGGAGCCTGCCGCCTTGGCGAGCGAAATCGTGAACGTCTCGTCGGGATTGAACACGCTGTCCGCCGCGATTTTGTACGTCAGCGTCTTGGCGGCGCCGTCGCCCTCGTTCCACGTGAGCGTGGCGGGCGTCACGGAAACGCGTCCGGAGCCGATGCTGCCCTTGTCGACGGAGACGCTGACAACCGCCTTGCCGGCGACGCCGCCGGTCCTGTTGACCGTGATCGTGCCGGAGCCGTCTGCCTCCATCGTCGTGTCGGTGGTGGCGCCGAACGACACCGTTCCGGGCGTCCAGACCTGGAAGGTAACGGTCGAGCCGGCCTTGGCGGACATCGCGACCGTGCCGGACTTCTTGGCCCTGTAGGTTCCGTCGCCGTTGGCCGTGAAGTCGGCGTAGGAGTCGAAGCCCGAGAGCTTGTACGTCGTGCCGGCCGTGACCGTCACGTTGACCTTGCCGCTCGTCGTCTTGAAGGATGCGCTGTACTGCGACGGCACGAGCGTGACGGAGGAGCCGACCTGGTAGCTGACCGAGTTGTTGCTGCCGTACTTCTTCTTCTCGGTGAAGTAGGAGACGGAGAGGAACTTGCCGCTGCCGTTCGCGAAGGTGACCGTAAGCGAACCCTCGCCGGTGCCGAGCACGTTGGTGACGTTGCCGTCGTAGACGGTGAGCACGGGCTTGACCGCCGCCTGCCTGGCGTCGTAGCCGCTGACGGTGAAGGTCACCTTGCCCGCGGGGACGTTGGTCAGCTTGTAGAACTTCTTCGGGTTGTTGATCTGGAGCGAACCGCCGGCGCTGCCCTCGACGGCCAGCGTCTGCGTCGCCGTCTTCAGGAAGTCGTTGGCATCGCCGGCGTCTTCCCTGGCGGCGACGAGCAGTGCGTTCAGGCGCTCCATGTTCTCGTCGACGTCGAAGGACTTGCGGTCGGAGGTCTCGTAGGCGTTGAAGCGCGCGACGACCTTGTCGTCCTTGACCAGCACCATCTCGGGGTTGGACATGCGCACGGCGGTGGAGTCGGGCGACTTCCAGGCAGTGGTGTACTTCGTCGTCATCGCGATGCGGTTGACGACGGCCGCGTCCGTCGCGGAAAGCCCCTTGCGGGAGAGGTAGCTCGCGCCGCTGATGGCCGGATAGCCCGAAAGATAGTAGCACTTGCCCTCGGTGTAGGTCAGCAGGCGCGCCCCGCCGGTGCCCTGGGGCGTCTTGGAGTCGCTGTTGCCCTGGTCGAACACGACGAGGGAGATGTTGTTGCGCTTGGCCCAGGTGTAGAACTCACTGCCCTTCTTGAACAGCGTGGTGTCGACGGCGTAGCAGTCGGGGCACCAGAGGGCGCCTCCGAACTGCGCCAGGACGAATCCGTCCTTCTTCTTGGCGGCATCGTAGTCCATCGTCCACTCGCCGTAGTCGAACGACTCGCCGATCCACTTCGGATTCTCCGTGGAGGCATCGGCCTCGGCGACGACGTTGATGGCGCTCGTCGACTTGACGGTCGTGCCGTCGTCGGCAAGCAGCTTGAGCGCGATCACGGTCCCCGCAGCGGCGTTCGCAGGCATTGCGTACCTGTACGTCATGTTCGTGACGTTCGCCGCCCAGTCGATGTCGACCTGCGCCGCGCCGCCCGCCTGGAACTTGTTCTTCGCCGCCGTCTTTGCCGTGCGGTAGAGGGGGATGCTCACATAGGTCGTCTTGCCCGCGACGGCCTCAAGGCGCGCGTGGGGCATGTTGGTTACCATGAAGTAGCCGCCCGCGTAGTCAGGCTCGGGGCTCCACGACCCGAAGAACTTGTCGAGAGTGCCGACAAGCTGCTCTGCGAGGATTCCCGTCGTAACCGGCATCTGCTTGCTGTTTCCGCTGAAGCAGGAGCTTACGAGAGTGCCGTCGGCCTTCGGCCAGTAGCACCGCATGAACGGATAGTCGCCGGACGGGTTGCTGCCGCGCGTAAACACCTTGACGGGCGTCGAATTGTAGCGCGTGGCGTCGGTTGTCTCGGTGTAGACGAGGATGATCGGCTTTTTCGCGACCCACGACTTGAAGAGGTCGGAAGTAAGCCCGTTGCTCTTCATCTTCATGCAGTGGGCGCAGTTCTCGTACCCCCAGAAGGAAAGCAGGGGGATGTTCTTTTCATCGGAAAGCGCCTTTGCGGCCTCAAAATCCGATGTCCAGTATCCGGGACGCACGCCGGTGGTGTCGTGGGGGATGTCCACGGAGACGGCCGCGTTTGCGACAGTCACAATGCCCGCGAACATTGCCGCCATTATTGCTGTCAGTACCTTTTTCATTTTTTCGTTTTCCTTTGCTTTAATAAAGTCACCGGCACGGCGCACTCGAATCCCTCGGCCGCCATGGCCTTCTTCAGTTCCTCGCGTTCGAGTTCAAGCATCAGCGACCGCTGCTTGCGCTGCACGACGAGCTTTCTGGCAGCCTCAACGTCCAGCTCCTCGGGAATCTCCTGCTTTTCGAGCATTATGTGCGCGATCTTGACGCGCGTCGGCGCCTGGACGGGTTCCGGTTCGCTACGCCCGCATCCCGCGGCAAGGACCGCCAGCAGCGCGGGCACGAGAAATACGACAGCTCCCCGCCTCATTCCTCTCCCTCCGCGGAAGTTTCGTCGTCATCGCCGTCATCATCCTCGTCCAAAGCCTCTTTCCCATAGCTCCGGCTGAGAATTTTCACGATGTGATATGAAAACGGCGTCTCTATTACATCGCTGAGCTCGTTCGTGGAAGCCGCGAAAACGAACTCCTTCAGGGGAGGAAGCAGCTTGCACTTGTCCACGCTAAACTCGCCGAAAACTCCGTCCTCTGTGCTCGAACCGCAATCGGAATACTCAAACGCGGCGTCACCAAACTCGATCTTGCCCGACTTTATGTCGTCAAGTATGCCCTGCAGCTTCGGCCGCAGTGTCTCGTTGTAAGCCTTGGCCTTCTCGATCTCAGCCTTCCGCTCGGCAATCGCCGCCGAGATCTCCTCGTTACTGGCAACAACCTTGCCAGCAAGCGCACTCTCCACATACTTCTTCGAGTACAAATACCCGACCTGCTTGCGATAAAGATAGCTATTCGGGTCCAAACTAGCCGTCAACACCTCTTTAACGTTCTTTTTCGCCACTTTTCTGACGGAATTGGAAATGGCAAGAAGTATTTCAGACTCCGCCAACGAGATACCGTACTCCTTTGCCTTAGGAACCAGTATCCAGCTTTGTATGTACTGATTCCCAGCCATTTCGGCAAGTTTTCTCCTCGATGTAGCAACAATCTGGTTGATCTGCTCCACCGTGGCCTGCGGAGGCAGATTCAAGGGCGAAATCTTGAGGACCAGATCGATGTACTCGTCAATCTTCGCCCAGGTCAGCACCTCTCCGTTCATCCGAAGGAAGATGTCCTCTGGGCTATGGGCAACGGGAAGCTCCTGCTTCTTCGCCTCCCTTGCCTTCCGGGACTCTCCGCCAACCGCGTCCGAGAAATCCGCCCCGTCCTTTGATACGGACACCCTGCGACCCATCAGCATCGCAGACTTTTCCGCCGACTGGACGGAATTCGTCGCCGGCTCGGCCGCAGACAGGCAGAACCCGGAGAGTATCGCGATTATGGATGCAAGGCGCTTCATGTTTCTATAGAGAAAGCGGGGGCAAGGATTTCCTCGCCCCCGCTTTTTTATTCAGCTGACGTTACCATCAGCTATAGCCCTTACTTGGAGAGCTTCTTGCTGTACTTGGCCGACCAGGTGCCGCCAACGAGAGCCGTCGCGCCGTCCGCGTCGAACTCGACGCAGTCGTCGGTGAAGCCGAGCTCGTCAAGGCAGGTCTGGAAGTCACCCGTGAACCAGCCGCTGTAGGACTTGGGCGTGAGGATGAGCTCGCAGCCAGGAGTGGTCTCCTCTTCGCCGCAGGCGCCAGCCTTCGTCGTCTTGTCCTTGGTGATGTAGGCATCAGCCTTACCAAAGGCGACCTGGTTGACGTTGATGTCGTAGTCGGTCTGGCCCTCGAACTTGACGCCAAGGTCGGACTCGAGCGTGTAGTGCTTGCCCGGCTTCTTGAGGTTGTCGTCGAGGACAGTCTCGAGCTTCTTGCCGAAGACCGTGAACTTGGTCACTTCGCCATCGGAAAGGACGATGTCATACTTCGCCTTGCCGATCTTGACGGCGAGTTCCTCGTAGACGTAATCGGCGAGAACGAGGTAACCCTTGCCGCTGATCTTCTTGACGGTCTTGTAGGTCTCGTCGACCTCAACGGTGGTCTTGCCGGAGAACTTCACGGTGAAGACGTCCTGGCAGTCAACCGGGGCCTCTTCCTTGCAGTTGCCCGCGAGGACGCTTGCAGCCATAGCCGTGACGGCGGCAGCAATCATGAGCTTCTTCATTGTTGTTTTTTTCCTTTTGCTTTTTCCTCGGCTCCGCGGTGTCCCGCTTCGCCTCGACCGGAGCTACCCGGCTGATCCATTTTACTGGCGGTATCTTGCCAACCCACTTTGTTGTACCCGCGTGAGCACGGTCGGCACACTAGTTATGCCATTCAGCCGAAGTCAGGTGGTTTATGTTCCAACCTTCATCGACAGCCCTTCGAAATCCCTGCAGGTCAACTTTCATTGAGCCCGGTTTTTCCTAGGCCCGGACACAACGTCCAATGCCCACCTGGATACCCGAAGTTGTGCGTATTGTATCAAATCCCGCTCCCACGCGCAAGGGGGTCCGGGAATAAATTTGAAAAAAAAATCAACACGCCCGAGAAGCCGCGGAGGCAATCACATCACGTATTTCGGCGAGTGTGCGTATGGAGTTGAGCCGCGCGCGCAGCGCCGCCGCGCCGGGGCGGCCCGAGAAGTAGCGGAAGAGGTGCGTATGCATCTTCACCGAGGCGAAGCCGTCCTCGTCCGCGACATGATCGCCCGGATACCTCTCCGCGAGCAGGCGGCGGAACTCCAGGATGTACCCAAGGTGCCGCGCGCACGCGCTCACGCCCGGGTCGTCGCCGAGGAAGCCTGGGCGCGGCGCGCCCTTCAGGTCCGCGAAGATCCACGGGCGCGCCAGCGCGGCGCGTCCGACCATGATCGCCGCGACACCAGTCGCCGCCATCGCCTTCGCCGTCGCCGCGTCCACGACGCTGCCGTTTCCCGTCACGGGGATCTTCGCCCTGCGCACGACCTCCGCCAGCAGATCGAGATCGAGAGGACCTCCGTGCTTCTGCCCGGTCGAGCGGGCGTGCACCGTTATGCCCCTGGCCCCCGCCTGCTCCGCCGCGTCGAGGAGCTCCATTATCCGCGGCTCGTCGCGGTGGGGGCCGAGCCTGGTCTTGAGCGTCACCGGGAGCGGACAGTTCTCGCGCATCGCCACGAGGAGCCGGAACACCTTGGCCGGGTCCTCGACAAGCTTCGCCCCCGCCCCTGTCT
>JAFRJH010000159.1 GCA_017432385.1 Kiritimatiellia bacterium | reverse complement strand
CGCGCAAGCCGATGGACGTCCCCCCCCTTTACATAGACTGAAACATAGGATATAATCTGACCATTCATGACGAAGGAGAATACCTCTACATGGAAGTAGTAATCTGCAAAAACAAGGAAGAGGCGTCAAAAATTGCCGCCGACATGATAACTGCGGCCGTCGCCGCCAACCCCAGGACCGTGCTTGGACTAGCAACTGGCTCCACCCCGGTTCTTATGTACTCCGAGATGGCGAAGGCCGTTAAGGCAAAGAAGGCGAGCTACCGCCAGGTGAAGACGTGGAACCTCGACGAATACGAGGGCCTCGCCGGAACGCACGAGCAGAGCTACCGCTACTTCATGAACAAGAACCTGTTCGAGAAGATCGACATCAGGATATCCAACACGCACGTCCTGAACGGGCTTGCAAAGGACCCCGAGAAGGAGTGCGCGAGGTACGAGGCGCAGATCAGGAAGGCCGGCGGCATCGACATCCAGGTGCTCGGCATCGGATCCGACGGCCACATCGCGTTCAACGAGCCGGGGACGTCGCTGCAGAGCCGCACGTCGGTCGTCTACCTCACGCCGTCGACGGTCAGGGACAACGCGCGGCTGTTCTTCCACGGCGACATGAAGGCCGTCCCGAAGCGCGCGCTCTCGATGGGCGTGGGGACGATCTGCGAGGCGAGGAAGATCATCATGCTCGCGTTCGGCAGGAACAAACAGGACGCCGTCAAGGGATGCGTCGAGGGACCCGTCAGCCAGTTCTGCACGGCGTCCGCCCTCCAGATGCACAACGACGCGTGGATCTTCTGCGACGAACCGGCCGCGGCGAAGCTCAAGCTCAAGGAATACTATTCGTGGCGCAGCGCCACCAAACTGGGAATCAGGAAATGAACAGCGAAGAAGGATTCATAAACTTCCTCTGCCCGTCCTGCAAGACGGAGATCGAGGCATCCCCCGACATGGTCGGACACGAAACCGAGTGCCCCGCCTGCGGTGCGAAGATGGTCATCCCCGCGCCCGGAGAGGGCGGTGTGGTCAGGCACGGACTCTCCGACCCCGGCTACGAGCAGGGCGGCCCGTACAAGAGCCGCACCATCCGCATCGAGCTCGGGGACCTATGAGCAAGGGAAGGCGGCGGCGCAAGGGCGCATCGCGGCTCCGGCGGCTGGCGCTGCGCGGAGGCATCGCCTTCACCGCCCTTCTTGTTGCGTGGGGATGGCTGTCGGTGTGGTTTGTGCACCACTCGCGCAGCTGGCTCGACCGGCAGCGCCTGTCGCGCCCGAAGTTCGTCACGGCCCCGCTCTTCTGGTTCGGGAACCCTCTGGGCGACATCACCGACGCGCTGGGGATCACGGGGCACGACGCCGTCTACGAGTATGACGAGCCCGCGCCTTCCGGAAGCGTCCTTTTCGCGGGAGCGCCGGTGCGCGTCGCGCGCCCGGCGCCCGACGACATCACGGTCCTGGACCGCGGGGAGTTCCTCGTCGGCTGGTCGCAGAAGCTGCGGCATCCCGTCTGGTGCGCATACCACGTGCCCGCCGAGGCGAAGGGCGAGGCAGGCCCGCGCCCCAACTTCACCAAGGACAAGTCCGTCGCGGGCGCTCCGCCGGCCTCCGCCTACGAAAGGAGCGGGTACGACCGCGGGCACATGGTTCCGAACTACGCGATTGCGACCAGGTTCGGCGACGACATGCAGCGGGCCACCTTCAGGACGACGAACATCGCGCCTCAGAGCCCGAGGCTCAACCGCGGGCCCTGGCGCGACATCGAACACCGAATCGCCGACCTCTGGACCGCGCGCTGGGGCGAGATATGGGTGATAGTGGGCTGCATCTCGGGCAACACCCGCGAGACGCTGACCGGGACGGACATCGACGTGCCGCGCCAGTACTACCAGATCGTCGTGGCAGAGGAGGAGATCGAGCCCGACAGGTACGAGGTGCGCGCCTTCGCGGTGCTCTTCGACCAGGAGCTCTCCCTCGGAACGTGGCCCACGCGGAATCTCGTCACGATCGACGAACTCGAGGAGCTGAGCGGACTCGACTTCCTGCCGGATCTCCCGGAGTTCATCCAGCGACCGCTCGAATCCGAACTTCCCTCGCGTCTCTGGCCGATCCGCAGGCGCGACATCTTCAGGCAGATGTCGATCCGGTTCCGCTAGGCCGCCCTTCCGTCACCAGACCCTCAGCTCGGCGACGGAACGGGCCATCTTCACGACCGGCCAGAGCCGGCGCCAGCGGGGAATGTCCCTCCAGTACGAAATCAGCTCCTTGAGCCGGCCGATTACCGGACGCTCCCCGCACAGCTCCGCCATCGACGACTCGATGTAGCGGTCTAGCAGCGCGCCGACGTCCGCGCGCTCCCCGATGGCGCGGATGAACGCACGGCCGACCATTCCGTCCTTCGCCGAGAGCGGAAGGTCGCCGTTGCGGACGACGGGTACGTCGCTCGCATCCTCTATCCTGGCGACGGCGTCCCAGTCGCAAGCCCCCTCGTACATCTGCCTCGCGGTGCGCGCATGGACGGCGAGAAACCTGAGCGGGTGCGAATTGACGATCGGCATGAGCCGGAGAAGCTCGTCGCCGCAGTCGATCCCGAGGCGCGCCTTCATCGAGAATCTCCCGGGGCCCATCACCTCGCACCCGACCGCCAGCATGCGGTCGAGGACGTCGGGCGTGCGCAGGATGCCGCTCCCGCGCCCCTTGCGGCGCACCATGGGAAACGGACAGCCGCAGTTGAGGTCCGCCGTCGCGTATCCCGCCTCCTTCACCCGCTCAAGGCAACGGCGGAGCGCGTCGGGATCCTTGCCGATGAACTGCGGCGTCACGCGCAAGGCGCCGGACGGACCGCCCTTCAGCTCCCTGTCGCGCATAGGGTCCACGCCGGGGTTGGCTGACACGAACGGCGTCACCGCCTCGTCAAAGCCAGCCTCGCGTATCGCCTCCGCGAACGTCTCGCGGAAGCACCTTATCGTGACGCCTCTAAGTGGAGCCAAAATCATTTCGCTAAATCCCGAACCATTTGCCGGAAATTATACCATATCGAATCGCCACCAGCTCACGAACTCCCCTCTTAAGATTTTTCCGCATATAATTCTCATTTATGGTATAATGTGCCCGATGCCCCGCAAACCATACCGTCACTCCGCCTACTGGTACGCCTATCACTACGGCTGGACCTACAGCGAGTCTACCACCTACACCGGCTGGTATCTCGACCTCCACACCTACCGTCCACGCCCTACCGACCGCCCGCGCGGCGAATGGACCGAAAAGGACTGGCGGAAATGGCGCAACACCTCGAAAGTCCCAGATTCGAACTTCAACCCCCTTCTTTTCGGCGTCTGCATCGCCGCCGACATCGGGATTGCCCTCCGCGATCAGGTCTCGAAGCTCGCCGACCCAATCGAACGCAATCGCATCAAGCAGGAATTCATGCGCGACCTAAGGAAGATCCGCCGTCCGTTCTACTATGCCCGCGAGACAGAAAGACGCCGCCGGCTGGCAGAAGAACGCAGGAAGATATCACGCCGCACCACGACCGCCGCCATGCCGACGCCAGAGGCCCTTCTCGCCGCGTGGAACGCGCGCAAGACCTCGCGCGAGGCGATGATCCGCCTCGGCGGACTGCTCCAGGATCTGGAGTGCTACGTCGACAACCGCCTCAGGTTCGACGAGCGCGGCGAAGTCGTCGGCCGGAACGGGGGGATCCGCGGCTGGCTCCGCGAGTGCCTGCCGGAGCTTTCGCCGAAGTACAAGACATTGATGCGCTACAAGGCGCTCGCGGTTCGGCTAAGGCAGGCGACGGACACTAAGGACCCAAAGCCCACCGCCGCCCTTCTGGAAGAACCGCGAAACAAACTCGTCGCGTCGCTGCTCACCGATTCCGACCCAGCCTTCTCTCGCCTCTTCGCCGCGGTCGACGAGATGATATCCCCAGAGACGGTGTTCCTGGACGAGACGAGGATTCCCGATAAGGCGCATAGCGCCAAGGCAGTCGGCGCGCTGCGGATTTGCCGCGGACGACGACGAAGCGGTACGTAAGGCGCTAGACTCATGTTATTGGAAGTGGAAGCCTCCGTATAATCCGAGAGGCGACAGAGCGTTTGCCGCAAAAGGCGAAACAGCTGTTCCCGGATACGATACCAGAAATCTGGAACGAAGAGAAGACAGAGTTTCGCGTCCGCTAGCCTACTCAACGGAAGCTGGATGGCGGGGCAAGAAGGAGAGAACACGAAAATGAGAGGTGTAGACGCAGAGCGAGAATTGGCGAATGAGATTTTTCCGCATATAATTCTTATTATTGCAGCCTCCAAGAAACTACGGCGGTCTATGAAAAATGAAAACTACGGCACCGAGACCTCGACCTTGAAGAAGCATTTCTGACTTGTTCTCGTCCTTCACGGGTTGTCACTCGCCTGCGCCCTCCAACGCCGACTTGCCCTTGAGGACCGGTTGCGCGCGCTCGACGTTCAACTTCGACTGCGGAGGCGCGATTGTCATCGCTTCAAAGTCTGGCGTTCCATCCGCCTTCATGGGGAACGCCGTGATCTTCAGCAAATCGTCCTTGTCGTTCGGATCGGCTCCAATGACATAGCACTCCCAGACCTTGTGTCCGTTCGCGCCCGTCACCTTCGCCGCCGCCTCGTATTCGTCATACTCGTCGACTATCTCGGGGTCGTGTCCGGGCAGCCACGCATACGGCACATGCGCATCCGTCGTCTGCGTCTCGGCGAGGTCCGACACCCATCCGTATCCCGCCACCTACGCGGCATCCTCCCCCGCGCCATCAACGTCATCCTTCTTGTATGTCCAAGTGACCGTGTGCTCGACTCCGCCTTCAATGCGCACCGATTCGGCCTTCCAGGTGTTTTTCCGTCAAGCTTGAGAAGAACAACACCATCGACAGCAAACTCAACATGGTCCCATTCAAATTTTCCATCAGGGGCTTCCTCGCACGACGTCCTCCATGAAAAAATCAGCGTACCAGGTCCCATCACCATCGTTTCCAGAACTGAAGTCTGTCCATCTCTAATTGCGCCAGATATCATTTCCCCACCGTTAGGCGCACCCGAATCCACCTCTGACTCCCATCCAGCGGCTCCGTCACCATGAGTCGTGAACCCGTGGTCCGGCTTGCCCAAAGAATCACCAATGCCCCACACCTTGACGATCTCCTGTGTCGCCACGGAGAAATTGAGATAGTCAGTCATCACGGCATACGCCTTGACCGTGCAGGTGTCCGTCACATAGAACGGACCCGTATACTTCGTCGAATGTGAATTTGGCTCAGTACCGTTGAGTGTGTAGCGAATGGTTGCACCTTCAGTCGCACACGACATCGACACCGAAAGCAATCCCTCAGACGTCGTCCCGCTGTCAGGCGATATGGCGGGCTCCTCTGGATTCAGTTTGGCATATGTCGCGGAGCCCGGGAGTATTGGAAAGATCAGGTTGCGGCGGACAACCGCCGGAACAGCTACACAATAGCATTCCCGCAACGCCTTGGCAATAGCGGAACGGAAAAATCAGGGAGAGGAGAGGCGGTCGGCGAGGGAGGTGCGGCGCTCGCGGACGGTGTTGGTCTGGATCGCCCTGTCGACGGCGTAGGGAACGCCCATCAGCAGCACAAGGCGGCGTCCGCGGGTGATCGCGGTGTAGAGGAGGTTGCGCTGGAGCATCACGTAGTGCTGGGTGTGGACGATCACGATCACCGCCGGGTACTCGCTGCCCTGCGACTTGTGGACGGTCATGGCGTATGCGAGCACCAGCTCGTCGAGGTCGCCGGGCCCGTACTTCACGGGCTTTCCGTCGAAGACGACGACCATGGACCTCTCGCCGCCGTCAATCGACCTGACGAAGCCGATGTCGCCGTTGTAGACGTCCTTGTCGTAGTTGTTCCGGAGCTGCATCACGCGGTCGCCGACGCGGAACGAAACGCCGCCGCGGACGAGCGCGTCGCCTGTCGGGTTGAGGGCCTTCTGGAGCTCGAAATTGAGGTTGTCCGCGCCAAGGACGTTCTTCCGCATCGGCGTCAGCACCTGCACGTCCTCGAGCGGATTCATCCCGAACTTGCGCGGAATGCGCGTCGTCATGAACTCTATCGCGCGGCGGACGCATTCCGCGGGGTCCTCGATGCGGACGAAGTAGAAGTCGGTGTCGCCCTGGCGGACTTCGATCGGCTCGCCGGCGTTCACGTGGTGGGCGTTCCTGACGATCAGCCCCGAATCGTCCTGGCGGAATATGCGGTCGAGACGCGTCGATGCGACGACGCCGGACCTGATGAGGTCGCCGAGAACGCTCCCGGCGCCGACGGACGGGAGCTGGTCGGTGTCGCCGACCCACGTCACGGACGCGCCGGACGGAATGGCGGCGAGGAGGTCATCCGCCAGGTTGACGTCCACCATCGACGTCTCGTCGAATATGAACACGTCGCCCTCCAGCCGGTTCTCCTCGTTGAAGGTGAAGCGGTTGGTCACCGGATTCCACCTGAGGAGCCGGTGCACCGTCATCACCGGCGCGCCGACCGACTCGGCCATGCGCTTCGCCGCGCGCCCGGTGGGCGCCGCGAGGACGACCTTGAGGCGCCGCGCGGAGTATATCTCGACGAGGGCGCGGATGATCGTCGTCTTGCCTACGCCGGGGCCGCCGGTTATTATCGAGAAGCGGTTCCCAAGGCAGCGGGCGAGCGCGGCGGACTGCTGCGCGGCGAGCGTGAAGCCGGCACGCCGCTCCCACCACGGAATCGCCTTTTCCGCATCAATCGGCGGAAAGGCGGACGGGCTCGCGAGGATGCGGCGGACGTGCGTCGCGGTCTGGCGCTCGGCCCAGTAGAGGGACTTGAGGTAGATGCGCCGCGGGGCTTCGGCATCCGCATCCGGCCTCTCCGCCACGGCCCTTCCCGCCTCGATCTCGTCCTCGAGCGCCTGGCCGAGGACCTCCGCAGGGATTCCCGTGAGCTCGTTGGCGTGGAGAAGGAGATCGTTCTCGTATGTCCAGCAGTGTCCGCCTTCCTCGGCCTCGGTCTCGAGCGTGTAGCATATGACCGCGCGCGCCCTGAGCAGGGAGTCCTTGGGGATGCCGACGGAGAGCGCGATCCTGTCCGCAGTGGAAAACCCGATTCCCCAGATGTCGCGGCAGAGCCTGTACGGATCGGCCTTCACGACGGCGACCGCGTCGGGCCCGTACTTGCGGACGATCTTCGTCATCTTGACGACTGATATCCCGTACGTCTGGCCGAAGATCATGTTCTCGCGCAGCGTCTCGTTCTGGCGCCAGCTCGCGCGTATCTTCTCTATGGTCTTCGCGCCAAGCCCCTTAACCTCGCGAAGACGCCCGGACTGGTGCGAAAGCACGTTCAGGGTGTTCTCACCGAACTTCTCCACGATGCGCCTGGCGTAGACCTTGCTTATGCCCTTTATGAGGCCGGAGGCGAGGTACTTCTCCACGCCCGCGAGCGACCGCGGGGCGACGCACTTGATCGTGTCCGCCTTGAACTGGCGCCCATGCACCTTGTCCGTGACCCACCGTCCGGTCGCCTTGACCCCCTCGCCCTCCCACGCGGCCTGGCACTTCCCGACGATCGTGACCTCGCTGAGGCGGCGGAGCTCGAAGGCCGACGGCAGTTCGACGTGGAGGACGGTGTACCCGTTCTCGTCGTTGTGGAACACGACCGAGCTGATCGTGCCCTCCACTGTCTCGGTTTCCTGCGCCTCGGCCATTTCTGCCTTTTCCCGATATGATAGCATATTTCGCGCAGGCTGTGCCGGCGGCATCATTCCGCCCCGAGGAAATAGGCCTCGAGCATGTCGAGGTTCTCGTCCATGTTAGCGAAGTCGTTCCATTCGTTCGCGGAATGCTCGTCGCCGCCGCAGGACCCCGATATCAGGACGGGCGCGCCGCGTCCGGTGTAGTGGCGCGCGTCGGTCATCGCGAGCATCCGTCCGAGCTTCGCATCCCTGTCAGGCCACTTCGCGCGGCGCGCCGCAACGAATTTCCGCACTTCGGGGTCGTTCGGGTCGGTCTGCATGGGACCGCCGGACGAGCGCCTCTCCACGATTTCGAATCCGCCGACTTCGACAAGCATGTCGCATAGCCGCTCCGGCACTCTGTCCTCGATGTAGCGGAGGTTGTACCAGACGTCCGCGTAATCCGGGATCCTGTTCGGCGCGTCGCCGGCGCTGACGACCGTCGTGGAGATCACGTTGCACCATCTGTCGTCCGTCGGCGCGGGCCACGCCGCCTTGACGCGCGCGCATCCGGCCCAGAGCCGCTCAATCGGGTTGTCGCACTCCCACGGACGCGAGGAGTGCCCCCCGCGGCCCTTCGCGCGCGCGCGGACGTAGAAGTTCCCCTTCTGCGCGCCATACGCCCCGTAGGTGCCGGAGTCGAACACGATGACGAGCTTTCTCGCCAGGCATCCGCGCTCGGCCATCATCTTCGTGGTCAGTCCGCCCGTCTCCTCGTCGCCTGCGAACACCACGCCGAGCGACGCCCTGCCGGCGAGGTCCGCGAGCGCCTGCGCCGCTATGGCGACGTTGCCCTTGCAGTCATACGCGCCGCGTGCGTATACGCGGCCGTTCTCGATGCGCGGGACGAACTGCCCGGGAGCTCCCGGCACGACGTCCAGGTGGACGACGAGAAGGTAGTCCTGCATGCGTCCCGGCCTCGTCGAGGCATACAGCGCCATGCGTCCGGCGTCGTCCTTCTCGACCTCGCACGCGACGCCCCTCGCCTCGAGCCAGCCGCGCACGAAGCCCACGGCCTCGTTCACCCTTGGAATGTCAGAAGTCACCGACGGGATCCTGAGCAGTCCGTCGAGAAACGCCCGATCGATGCCGGCGGCATCCGCGGACGCGAGCGCGCAGGCGGCCAGCGCCGCAATTACCTGTCTTTTCATTGCATTCTCCCCCTGGCAGTTCCTTTGTTCAACCGAAAGGCGCGCCCCGTACGGGACGCGCCTTTCCCCGTGTGTCCGGATTCCGGATCACATCATGCCGTCCATGCCGCCGGGCGCGCCGTGGCCGCCGCAGCCGCAGGAGTCCTTCTTCTCGGGAAGGTCCGTGACCATGCAGTCGGTCGTGAGCAGCAGCCCCGCGATGGACGCCGCGTTCTGCAGCGCCGAGCGCGTGACCTTCGCCGGATCGACGACGCCGGCCTTGAGAAGGTCGCAGTACTCGCCGGTGCGGACGTTGTAGCCGTTCGTGCCGGTCGCCTTCTTGACGTTGGCGATGACGAGGGCGGCCTCCTGTCCGGCGTTGTTGACGAGCTTGCGCAGCGGAGCCTCGATCGCGCGGGCGATGATGCTCGCGCCGACCTTCTCGTCGCCCTCGAGCTTGAGGGCTTCGATGGCCTTCTGCGCGCGGAGGTAGGCGACGCCGCCGCCGGGGACGATGCCCTCCTCGACGGCCGCGCGGGTCGCGTGCAGCGCGTCGTCGACGCGGTCCTTCTTCTCCTTCATCGCGGCCTCGGTCGCGGCGCCGACCTTGATCAGCGCGACGCCGCCGGCGAGCTTGGCGAGGCGCTCCTGGAGCTTCTCGCGGTCGTAGTCGGAGGTCGTGTCCTCGATCTGCTTCTTGATGACGTCGACGCGCGCCTTGATGTCAGCCGACTTGCCGAGGCCCTCGACGATCGTCGTGTTGTCCTTGTCGACGACGACCTTCTTCGCGCGGCCGAGCATGTCGAGCCCGACGTTCTCGAGCTTGACGCCGATGTCCTCGCTGATGAGCCTGCCGCCGGTGAGGATCGCGATGTCCTCGAGGATCGCCTTCCTGCGGTCGCCGAAGCCGGGGGCCTTGACGGCGCAGACGGAGAACGTGCCGCGCAGCTTGTTCACGACGAGCGTCGCGAGAGCCTCGCCCTCGACGTCCTCGGCGATGATCATGAGCGGACGGCCGGTCTTCGCGACCGCCTGGAGGAGCGGCAGGAGCTCCTGGAGGTTCGTGATCTTCTTCTCGAAGAGGAGGATGAACGGATTCTCGAGCTCGCACTCCATGTCCTCGGGCGAGGTCACGAAGTAGGGCGAGAGGTAGCCCTTGTCGAACTGCATTCCCTCGACGACGTCGAGAGACGAGTCGAGCGTCTTCGCCTCCTCGACGGTGATCGTGCCTTCCTTGCCGACCTTGTCCATCGCCTCGGAGATCATCTTGCCGATCTCGGCGTCGCCGTTGGCGGAAAGCGTCGCGACCTGCGCGATCTCGTCCGCGCTCTTCACCTTCTTCGACATCTTGGCAATCGCGTCCACTACGGCCGCGGTGGCCTTGTCGATGCCGGACTTGAGGGCCATCGCGTTCGCTCCGGCAGTGAGGTTCTTGAGGCCCTCGCGGTACACCGCCTCGGCGAGAAGCGTCGCAGTGGTCGTGCCGTCGCCCGCGACGTCGTTGGTCTTCGACGCGACTTCCTTGACCATCTGCGCGCCCATGTTCTCGAAGGGGTCGGGCAGCTCGATCTCCTTGGCGACCGTGACGCCGTCCTTGGTGATCTGGGGCGATCCGAACTTCTTGTCGAGGATCACGTTGCGGCCGGACGGGCCGAGTGTCGAGGTGACCGCCGCCGAGAGCTTCTCGACGCCGGCGAGTATCTTCTGACGCGCTTCGGCGTCGAACTTGATCTGCTTAGCCATGGTGGTAATTTCCTTTTTGAATTGTTGACGTTCGACATTCGGCGTCCGACAACCGATGTCGGCTGCCGACTGTCGGATGTCTAGCTTTTCTTACTTCTCCAGCACTCCCAGGAGGTCCTCCTCCCTCACGAGCTGGAGCTTCTTGCCGTCGAGCTTGACTTCGGTGCCGCCGTACTTCGGAAGCAGAACGGTGTCGCCGGCCTTGACGTCGAACTTGATCTCCTTGCCATCCTTGTCGGTCTTCTTGCCGACGGCGATGACCTTGCCCTGCATGGGCTTCTCCTTGGCCGAGTCGGGGATGATGATCCCGCCGACGGTCTGTTCCTTCTCCTCGATCGGTTCAACGAGAACGCGATCGCCCAGTGGTCTGATCTTCATTTTGGTTTCCTTTCGGTTTGATTATGCAATCACAATGGTTCCGGATCGCACGCCTACTTCATCGTGAAGTCCGCGTCCACGACGTCGTCGCCGCCCTTCTCCTTCTTCGGCTGGTCGGCCCCGCCGTTCGGCGGAGGCGTGCCTGCGCCGGGGGGAGGCGTGCCGGCGCCGGACTGCTGCGCCGAGGCGTACATCTCCTGCGCAACGGGCTCCATCGCCTTCATAAGCGCCTCCTGCTTCGACTTGATCTCGTCGATGGGAGCCGGAGGCTGCTTCGCGAGGGCGTCCTTGAGATCCTTGAGCGCGGCCTCGACCGGCGCCTTCTTGTCGGCGGAGATCTTGTCGCCGGAATCCTTCAGCGTCTTCTCGACCTGGAAGGCCAGCCCGTCGGCCTTGTTGCGCTCCTCGACCTCGGCGTGGCGCCTCTCGTCCTCCGCGGCGTGGGCCTCCGCGTCCTTGCGCATCCTCTCGAGCTCGTCCTTGGAGAGTCCGCCCGCAGCAGTGATCGTGATCTTCTGCTCCTTCTGGGTGCCGAGATCCTTCGCCGAGACGTTGAGGATTCCGTTCGCGTCGATGTCGAACGTGACCTCGATCTGCGGAACGCCGCGCGGGGCCGGCGGTATGCCGTCGAGGTTGAAGTTGCCGAGCGACTTGTTGTCGCGCGCCATCTTGCGGTCGCCCTGGAAGATGGAAATAGTCACCGCCGGCTGGTTGTCCGCCGCCGTCGAGAACACCTGCGACTTCTTCGTCGGGATCGTCGTGTTGCGCTCGATGAGGGGCGTCAGCACGCCGCCGAGCGTCTCGATGCCGAGCGTGAGCGGCGTCACGTCCAGAAGCAGGACGTCCTTCACCTCGCCCTTCAGGATGCCGCCCTGGATGGCCGCGCCCATCGCCACGACTTCGTCAGGGTTCACGCCCTTGTGAGGCTCCTTGCCGAAGAGGCTCTTCGCCTTCTCCTGGCTGAGGGGCATCCTCGTCTGCCCGCCGACGAGGACAACCTCGTCGACCGTCGAGAGCTCCGCGTCGGTCATGCACTTGCGGCAGGGCTCCGAGGTGCGGTTCACGAGATCCGTGGTCAGCGTCTCGAGCTTCTGGCGCGTCAGCGTGGCCGTGAGGTGCAGGGGGCCGGACTGGTTCATGGTGATGAACGGAAGGTTGATGTCGTAGCTCGTCGCGCTGGAGAGCGCGCACTTCGCCTTCTCCGCCTCCTCCTTCAGACGCTGCTTGGCCATGGTGTCCGCCAGAAGGTCCACGCCGTTGGCGGCCTTGAAATCATCCGCCAGCCAGCTCATGATCACCTGGTCGAGGTCGTCGCCGCCGAGGTGGGTGTCGCCGTACGTCGACTTCACCTCGAACACGCCGTCGCCGATGTCGAGGATCGAAATGTCGAACGTGCCGCCGCCGAAGTCGTAAACCGCGATCTTCTCGTTCTTCTTCTTGTCGAGACCATACGCGAGCGACGCCGCCGTCGGCTCGTTCACGATGCGCTTGACGTCAAGGCCCGCGATGCGGCCCGCATCCTTCGTCGCCTGACGCTGCTGGTCGTTGAAGTAGGCGGGGACCGTGATGACCGCCTCGGTGATCTTCTCGCCGAGAAACGCCTCGGCATCCTCCTTCAGCTTGCGGAGAACCATCGCCGAAATCTCCTGCGCCGTGTAGATCTTGTCGTTCACCTTCACGGCCGCATCGCCGTTGGGCGCCGCCACGACCTCATAGGGAACCATCTTGATCTCGTCGGTCATCTCTGTGAACCTGCGCCCGATAAAGCGCTTGATCGAATAGATCGTCGACTTCGGATTCGTCACCGCCTGGCGCTTCGCCGCCTGGCCTACGAGAATCTCGCCAGTCTTGGTGAACGCAACAATCGAAGGCGTCGTCCTCGCGCCCTCCTTGTTGGGAATAACCGTCGCAGAGCCGCCTTCCATAACAGCCATGCAACTGTTCGTGGTTCCAAGGTCAATTCCAAGTACTTTTGCCATATCTCAACTCTTCCTATCTGCCGCCTTACTGGGGCGACATCCTGACTTTAGCACAAAGCATGCCAAGACATACTTGTGATGCTTTTATCCGATAAACTGGGACATTTCCCTGTAAAAAATGAGACATGTCAACAACAATGTGTCAACATGTCCCATTTTTCGTGTCACACTTTAGTCGGCATCAGCCGATTTCTATGCGCTTCGCCTTGGTCTCGGGGCGTTTCTTGACGATTACGAACAGCACTCCGTTTTCCATCTTCGCCGTCAGCGCCTTGGGATCGGCCAGTTCTGGCAGATCGACGCTCATGGCATAGTCGGTGCGCTCGAATTCTGCCGCAACCTGCCTGAATCCGGCGGGGTTCTGGTACTTCGAATGCGTCTTCAGCGTGAGCGTACGCCCATCCATATTGAGTTCGACCTCGTCCTTGGCGATGCCGGGCATCGTAATCTTGAACTCGTACTCTTCAGGCCTTTCGGTCACGGTGGCCATAGGCGTGATGAATTTCTCTTCGTTCATGGCATTGCTCCTTTCTGTTTCAGCCCGCAATTGCGATGCGTTTCACGCCGACGGCGTCCGCCTTCGGCAGTTCAATGCGGAGAATTCCGTTGGCGAACTTGGCGTTGGCCTTTTCCGCATTAACGTGGAACGGCAGCTCCAGACGGCGGCTCCACGCAGGTGCTGGCTGCGCCTCTGGCGTCTTGCCGTCCTTGACTTCGGCAGGGGCCGGTTTGTCGGAGATCACAACTGCCTGCTGCTCCAGCGTAAGCTCAACACCCTTCGCGGTCTTGCCCGGAAGCTCCATGTCGACGATTACGGCGTCATCATCAAGGAACACGTTCACGGGCGGGAAACGTCCGGCGGCACGTGCCCTCACGCTTCTGAACGCCCTGCTGCCGGTTCCAAGCAGTTCGTCCAGCAAACCCCACGGATCCATATTCATTATCGTATTCATGTCTTGGTTCCTTTCTTTGGACACCAGAACAAAAGCACTGCCCGTGCCAATGGCGCATTACGCGTAAGGTCCGCACACATCGGGACACTATGTCACAGCCAGAGACATGATGACACAAAAAAGGCGCGGCGAAACCGCCGCGCCCCTTTCCGTGATGGAAGTCCGGTTACTTGACCTCGACCTCGGCACCAGCCTTCTTGAGCTGCTCCGCGATCTTCTCGGCCTCGTCCTTGGCGATGGCTTCCTTGACCTTCTTGGGAGCGCCGTCGACCATGTCCTTGGCGTCCTTGAGGCCAAGACCCGTAATCGCGCGGATCTCCTTGATGACGGCGATCTTGTTCGCGCCAGCGGCCTTGAGGATGACGTCGAACTCGGTCTTTTCCTCGGCGGCGGCGGCACCAGCTCCGGGAGCGGCGACGGCGACGGCGGCGGCGGCGGAAACGCCCCACGCCTCTTCGAGGGCCTTGACGAGCTCGTTGATCTCGAGGACGGTCTTGCCCGAGAGTTCCTTGATGATTTCTTCGTTGGTCATTTTCTTTGTTCCTTTGTTTTACTTGTCAACCCTCAGAGGTGTTTCATCTGAAGGAAAACGGTTGTTGTCATGCCTGCGCGGGCGCTTCGGCGGCCGGAGCGGCGTCGCCGCCCTTCTTCGCCTTCTCGGAGAGGACGCGCGCGAGACGGGTTGCAGGCTCCTTGAGGAGCATGAGCAGCGTCGCGCGGAGCTCGTTCTTGCCAGGCACCTTGGAGAGCGCCTCAACCATCGCGGCGTCGACGATCTTGTTGTCGTAGTCGGCGCCCTTGACGGCGGCCTTGCCGGCCGAGGCCTTCACGAACTCCATGATCGCCTT
>JAFRJH010000158.1 GCA_017432385.1 Kiritimatiellia bacterium | reverse complement strand
GCCGCCGCGGGCGAGCGCCGCGTCACGGCCGCCGTCTCAGCGCCCGGCGCGAGGTTCGCGGCGGTCACGCTCGTCGACGAGGGCGTGAATCTGCTCACGTCCGAACCGGTTCCCGATCCGATTGCGTTCCACGCCATGGCGCGCACCGGCGACCATCCGCTCCACGACGTCTTCGAGCGCATCCTCCCAGTCGCCGGGGAAAAGGCGGTGAAGGCGAGCGGGGTCAAGACTGGCGGCGGGGCGGACGCCGACATGCTTTCCAGGATAAGCCCTGTCGCGTCGAGGCGCTTCAAGCCCCTCGCGCTGTGGAAGGCGGAAGTTCCCCTGGATGCCGAGGGCCGCGCGACGGTCGACTTCGAGCTCCCCGAGTTCGCCGGGGAGGTGCGCGTGACGGCCGTCGCGTGGAGCGATGTCGCGACGGGTTCCGGCGCCGTGCAGTGCAAGATAACGCCGAAGCTCGTGATCCGTCCGGACGCGCCGCGCTTCGTCGCGCCCGGCGACGAGTTCGAGGTGTCGCTACCCGTCGCGAACATGAGCGGCGCAGAGGGCGAGGCCGCGTACGAGATCTCGGCCGTCGACGCGACGGGAGGCACGTGCATGGTGTGCAAGGGCTCGGTGAGGCTCGCCGACGGCGAGACGTCGGTCGTCCGCGTCCCGGTGAAGGCCTCCGGAACCCCCGGCGAGATGGTCGTCAGGTATGCCGCGCGCGGATTCGGCGAGACGCGTTCGGACGAGATCGCGCTTCCGGTGCGGCCCGCCGTCCCGTGGCGCAAGACCGCCGGGGTCGAGGCGCTCGGACCCGGCGCGGCCTTCGATCTCGGCGCGACGTCCGTGGTCCGCCGCGTCAGGTGGAGCGTCTCCGGAACGCGCATGTCTGAGCTCGCCGGAGCGCTCGAGTGGCTCGCGGACTATCCGCACGGCTGCCTGGAGCAGACGTCGTCGCGGATATTCCCGCTCATCGCCGCCGACGGGATACTCTCCGCGTTCAGCCCGTCCGTCGCATCCAACCGCGCCGAGTACGTCGCGGCGGGCGTGAGGCGCGTCGCGTCGATGGTGCGGGAAAGGGACTTCACGATGTGGCCCGACTGCAGCTACGCGCCGTGGGACCGGGAGGTCTCGCTCTACGCGGCGCACTTTCTGGTCGAGGCGAAGCGCTCGGGCGCGGCGGTTCCGCCGCGCGCCGAGGCGAACGTGATGAGGTTCCTCGAGAAGTGGGCGATGTCGACTAACGCCGCGGTGTCGGCCTACGCATGCCATACGCTCGCGCTCGCGGGGCGGCCCGAAAAGGACCGCATGCTGCGGCTCTACGACTCGCGCGGCTCGCTGGACCTCCTCTCCCGCGCACGCCTCTCGCGCGCATTCGCAGCGGTGGGCGACCGCCGCCGCGCCGCCGTTCTCTTCGCGAACGCGGCGTCGCCCGAGACGGTGAAGGAGGCGGCCTTCCTCGTCCTCGCGATGCTTGACTGCGACCCTGACGACGGACGCGTCCCGGCGCTGGTCAGCTTCCTGTGCGACAGGCGCGACAAGAGCCGCTTCTGCTGGGGGACGACGTCGGAGAACGCGCATGCGCTTCTCGCCGTCGGCGACTATTTCCGCCGGCCTCCGCCGGCGAAGGGCGAGCCGAAGGCCGTCGAGGCGGGCGGCAGCGTCGTGAACATAGGCCAGGGCCCCGCCTTCGTCGCCTGGGAACGACTGGAGCTGCCGGACGCGGCGGACGTGAAGGACGAGTCGGGGCAGCTGTCTGTCCGCCGCAGGTTCCTCAAGCCGGACGGGTCGGCGGCGGACATCTCGAGCATCTCGCGCGGCGACCTGGTCGTCGTGGAGCTCGAGCTCGCGTCGACGGTGTCGCGCGACTACGCCGACCTCGTGATCGAGGACCTCTTCGCCGGTGCCCTCGAGCCTGTCCGCGCCGCGCTCGATCCGTCGCTCTTCCCGTGGGCGAAGGACGTCGGGCCGGACTGGGTGCTCAGGTCCGACGCCCGCGACGACAGGATGCTCGTGTTCTCGAAGAAGTTCCATCTGGAGCGGAACGAAAAGGCCGTGTTCAGATACCAGCTCCGCGCCGTCACGGCAGGGTCTTTCGCGCTGCCGCAGGTTGCCGTGGAGGGGATGTACCATCCCGAACTCCGCGCCCGCGCCGGCGCCGGCCGCGTAGTGGTCCGCCACTGACGGAAACCGCCGGTGGAGAAACCGCACGGCATGTGGGCGCACCGCCGTTCGCGGGCGGCGCGCCCACAAAATATTGTGTCCGTCCGCGGCGCTTCCTTCCAGTTGTAGTGGTGCGCAAGGGCGCGTTATGGGGTGGAAGGCACAATCTGTAGGGGTTCCTGAGCCGGAAACAACACAATTACGGAATATTTTTTCGACACCTAAAAATGCATTTCAATCAATAAAATCAGGGGTTTGACGAGTGTGTGTGCGGCGGCACCCCTGATTTTATTGAACTTTTTTTCGGCACCCCCTTGCAAACCCCCGAAAATACTGGTATATTAGTGTCAAACACAAGGGAAATGGTTCCCGAGTGAACTAAAGGATCAAAACCATGGCTAAGAAAGTTCCCGCCACCAAGTCCGAGATCATGGCCGCCATCGCTGAAGCCGCCGGCATCAGCAAGAAGCAGGCTGTCGCCGCGTACGATGCGCTCCTCGCGATCGCCTACGCCGGTGCGAAGACCCCGAAGGGCATCATGCTCCCGGGCCTTGGCAAGATGCTCAAGGCTAAGAGCAAGGCTCGCACGGGCCGCAATCCCGCGACCGGCGAGACGATCAAGATCCCTGCCCGCACGAAGGCGAAGTTCCGCCTCTGCAAGGCCGCGAAGGACGCCGTCCTCGCCTAAGCCAGCACGACATCGGAAGATGGTTCGAAGACGCGGATCCGCAAGGGTCCGCGTCCGCTTTTCCCGTAGATTTGCTATAATAGTCCTGTGCACAGGTTGCTTGCCGAGACAGCGGAAATCGAAAAGGACGTCCCGTCCCTCTCAAAGGAGGCGGAGGGGCATCTGCGCGTCGTGCGCCCGAGGGACGGCGAATCCGTCGAGCTCTTCGACGGACGCGGGCTTCTGCGCGAGTTCTCCTACAGTGCGTCGAAGCGGCGTCTCGAGGCCAGGTCCCCGGCGCGCCGCGCGGACCGTCCCTACGGCGGACGGCTGGCGCTTTTCGCGTGCGTCACAAAAGGTTCGCGCTGGGACTGGACGGTCGAGAAGGCGACCGAGCTCGGCGCTAGCCGCATCGTGCCGGTCCTCTCCGCGCGTACCGTCGTCCGCATCCCGCCGGAGGAGCGCGAGGCGAAGCGCTGCAGGTGGCTTCGCATAGCGGAGGAGGCCGCGAGGCAGTCGGATGCGGCGTGGATTCCGGACGTGCTTGCGCCGGTCCCGTTCGGCGACGCGCTGAGGCTCGCCGCCGAGACGGTGTGCTTCGCGGGCGCGCTCCTCGATCCGCGGCCCGCGCCGCTTTCCGCCGTGGCG
>JAFRJH010000157.1 GCA_017432385.1 Kiritimatiellia bacterium | reverse complement strand
GCCGGGCTGCGCGACCTCGGCCGCCGCCGGCGGCGTCTCGGGGACGTCGTCGGCGCGGCGGACGCTGCGCGAGACGATGGTCCAGACGAGCGAGACGGCGGCGGCCAGCAGGACGACGACGACAATCCAGCCGAGGCCGGAGGCGTCGTCCTCCTGCCGGTCCGGATCCGACTCGATCCCGTACTTGCCTACCTCGAAGGACATCGGCCCTCCGCGGTCACTTCGCCTCGGCGACGGCTGCGGGGCCCTCGGCGGGGACGACGCCCTGCACGCAGCTGTGGAGGATCTCCATCTCCGTGCCGGGAGCCGTCTCGACCCTGAACGTCTTCTCCGTCGCCTCGACGATCGTGCCGACGATGCCGCCGGCGAAGACCACCTTCGCGCCCGCGCGCAGCTCGTCTATCATCCTGCGGCGCTCCTTCTCCTTGCGCTGCTGCGGACGGATCATCATGAAGTAGTAGATGCCGAGTATGAGCAGCATGGGCACGAGCATGCCCATTCCGGACTGCTGGGGCGCGCCTGCGGGCGCTGCGGGGGCGGGCGCCGCCGCGTCGGCGGCGCACAGCATGATGCAGTTATTCATTGTCTGTCGTTTCTTTCCTTGTTTGTTCTTTCCATTCGGAAAACGTTCCCTCGGCGATTGCCTCGCGCATCTCGGCCATGAACCGGTTGAGCCTGTGCACGTTGTGGATCGTGAGAAGCCTGAGCCCCAGTATCTCGTCGCAGGCGAGGAGATGGCGGACATAGCTCCTCGTGAAGTTGCGGCAGCAGTAGCATTCGCACCCCTCCTCGACGGGCCCCTGGTCGAAGGCCCACTTCGCCGCCTTGATGGCGACGTTGCCCCGGCGCGTGATCGCCGTGCCGTGGCGCGCGATGCGCGTGGGGATCACGCAGTCGAACATGTCGACGCCGCGCGCCACGCACTCGGCCATCTGGTGCATCACCCCGAGCCCCATCACGTAGCGCGGCGCGTCCTCGGGGAGGAACGGGACGGACGCCTCGACCGCCTGGTACATGCATTCCTCCGGCTCGCCCACCGAGACGCCGCCGATCGCGTAGCCGTCGAAGCCGATCTTCACGAGCTCCTCCGCGCAGTGGCGCCGGAGATCGTCGTAGACCCCGCCCTGCACGATCCCGAAGACGAGCTGCCCGTCGGCGTGCGGACATTCCTTCGACGCCTTCGCCCAGCGGAGGGTCTGCTCTACGGACTTCTGCGCGCGCGCGCGCTCGCACGGATAGGGCAGGCACTCGTCGAAGACCATCGCGATGTCGGACCCTATGACGCGCTGCATCTCCATCGACTCCTTCGGCCCGAGGAAGAACTCGTGCCCGTCGATGTGGGAGTTGAAGCGGCACCCCTCCTCGGTGATCCTGCGCATCTTCGCAAGCGAGAAGACCTGGAACCCGCCCGAATCCGTGAGGATCGGCCCGTCCCAGCCCATGAAGCGGTGGAGCCCCCCCGCGGCCGCGATGACCTCCGGCCCCGGCCGCAGAAGGAGGTGGTAGGTGTTGCCCAGGACCACCTGCGCCCCCGTCTCGACGAGGTCGCGTGGTTCAAGCGCCTTGACCGTTCCAAGCGTGCCGACGTCCATGAAAACAGGGGTTTCCACCGTCCCGTGGGCGGTGTGGAGCCTGCCTAGACGCGCCCGCGTGCGCGAATCAGCCTTTTTTACCTCAAAAACCATCGGCAAATATTGTATCAAAAAACAGTTGCCTTATGACGGAAAATAGAGTATCATTTTACGCGTTGAATTGAGAAAGACACTCAGGAAACATTCAATATGAATAAAGCACTGCACGTATTCGTATACTTGTTCTTGGCACTCGCCTGCGCGGCGCTGTTCTTCGAGTTCCAGCTCAACGACAAGAGGGAACTCCTGACTCGCCGCAACCGGCTCCAGGAGGACTACTTCGTCAAGATCGCAAAGACGATTGAGCGCGAGGAACCCAACAAGGAAGTGAAGGCGGAGATCAAGAAGGACGTGTCGCCGGTCGAGGCGAAGATCTACGACACGCCCGAGACCGTGAACGTGCTCGACGAGTACAAGTTCTACCTCGAGCAGCAGAATCTCCCCACCTACGAGTGGACCCAGAGCGACCGCGAGCAGCTGCGCATGATCTATGTGCTCGACTCCCAGGGCAAGCCGGTCATGGACGGCAACCAGCCGCTCATGAGCGGTCCCGGAACCGAGGACGAGCTCCTGGGCAAGCTCTTCGACTCCTGCTCCGCGCAGCGCGCCAAGCTCAACACGACGCGCAACGAGCTCTCCATCCTCCACAAGAAGCTCGTCGAGATCGTCGAGGAGCTGAACAAGCTCAAGCCCGAGGCTCGCCAGGACAAGGTGACGATCGTGGAGAAGAACGAGAGGATCGCAAAGCTCGAGGGCGAGAAGTCCGATCTCGAGAACCAGGTCGTGAAGATCAAGGCCCAGATCGACGAACTCAACGCCGAAATCACCTCGCTCAAGGACGAGGTCGTGACGGCGAAGGACGAGACGGCCGCGACGAAGGAGGAGCTTGAGAAGGCCCAGCAGCTCGCCGCCCGCCTCAACAAGCTCCTGCAGGAGGCGATCGCCAACAACAGGGGCGCGAAGACCGGCTTCGGCGTGGCGGTCAGCTCCGTCCCGTCCGGCGACAAGGGCAAGGTCATAGAGAGCGACAACGAGCACATGTTCGCCATCGTCGAGTTCTCCGACGTCGCCATGAAGCAGCTCAAGGGCGACGACCTCAGCCACCCGCTCCCCGCGATGGAGTTCGGCGTCCGCCGCCCGGGCTTCAGCGGCGAGGCCGGCGAGTTCGTCGGCCGCCTGCGCCTGCGCCAGGAGGTCACCGGCAAGAACTACGTCATCTGCGACATCCTCTCCAACTGGGAGCAGGACAAGATCCAGCCCGACGATGTCGTCTTTGCTGACTAAGGCCCTGCTCGCGGCCTTCGCGCTCTCGCTGCTTGCCGGCTGCATCGCCGACGCGCCCGAGGATACGGAACTGCCGTGGAGCTCCAGGAAGTCCTGGGAGGGCTTGGCGCCGATAGCGCCCGCGGTTCTTGACCGCTATGATTGAGAACAGAACCATCAGGGTTGAAGAGGGCGGCGTCCGGCTGGACGCCGCCGTTCTTTTGCGCTTCCCGTCGTCGACGCGCGCGTTCGTGCGCGAGGCGGTGGAGTCGGGCGGGGTGCTGGTCGACGGACGGCGCGCGCCAAAGGGACTGAAGCTCCGCGGCGGCGAGACGATCACGGTCCTCTCGCTCGCCGAGGCGTCAGACAACACCGTCGCGCCGGACGCGGCGGTTCTGCCGCGCTGCGTCTTCGAGGACGCCGCGCTCCTCGCCTTCGACAAGCCGGCCGGGATGCCCGTCCAGCCGCTCTCCCGGACCGAGACGGGCACGCTCATGAACGGCGTCGTCGCGAAATACCCCGAATGCATTCCCCTCGGGGACCGTCCGCTCATGGCGGGCGCGCTTCACCGCATCGACGCGGACACGTCGGGGCTCGTGCTGGTGGCGCGGACCGCTGACGCCTTCGCGGACCTCCGCGCGCAGTTCTCCGCCCAGACGGTGAAGAAGACCTACCTCGCCCTCGTCGAAGGCTCGGTCGCCGTCGGCGGAACGCTGGAGAACGACCTCGCCCACGACCCGACGCTTCCGTTCTGCCGCATGATCGACTCGGCGCACAACCGCCTGACGCAGGCGCAGCGCGCGGCGCTGAAGCCGCTGCACGCCGTTACGTCATACCGGCCCGTCGCGCACACGACGGTCGAAAGCGAGGAGCGGACCCTCCTCGAGGTGACCATCTACACCGGCGTCACGCACCAGATCCGCGCGCAGCTCGCCCTCGCCGGAATGCACATCGTCAACGACAGGCTCTACGGCGCCTTCGCGGTCGAGGGCCAGACTGGCCACTGCCTCCACGCGCTCGCCGCGAACTTCCGCCACCCGGTCTCAGGCGACGAAACGGAAATCCGCACGGCCCCTCCCGCATGGGCGTGACCCGCGGAAGCCCAATCCCCGCTCAGGCCTTCTTCCGGGGCTCCGGAACGCGCATCCAGTCGGAGAAGACGGGGCCGCCCTTCACTCCGTAGCAGTTTAGCGGACGGACCTCGAAGCGGAACTCGGCCTTCCCGGGAAGCTCCGATCGGGCGAGCCTGAACACGGCCGGCTCCCCCGCATCCCGGCTCTTCGCGAGCCTGACCGTCGGACTGTAGAAGCGGAACGCCTTCACGACGGACTCGACGTCCAGCTCGCGCGCCGTGAGCGTCAGCTCGTAGTCGAACGGACGCGTCGCCTTCTCCGCGACGGCCTGAGGGAACGATACCGTCACCTGGTCCGTCTCCGCGCCATTCCTGTCCGGCCCCCGTCCGAACGACACGTCGACCGCCGCACCGGCCGGAAACGCCGGCGCCACGGAGCGCGCGGCGCGTGCGGAGAACGGACACTCCTTAGTCGGCATCTCGAGAAGCCACGCCTCGTCCAGATCCTCGTCGCGCACGAAATCGCGACGGCGGATAACGAGACGGTCCGGGAAGATGTCGACAAGCTGCCCCTGGCGTACAGGCACGCCGCCCTCTTCTCCCCTCACCGCCGCGCGGGAGATGGAATTGAGGCTGCGCATCTGCCTTCTGCCGAGCCAGCTCGCACCGCTGGCGTTCTCGCGCGGACCGCTTAGGCACGTGTAGCTTAGCGAGGCCGTGCCGATGGACGTGAACCCGCCGCGCCATACAGAGCGCTCGTCGGTGAGCGAATTGTGCGAATGGCCGGAGAAGGCGACGGCATTCGCGTACCGGGCAAGCGCGCGCGTGGACTGCCCGTTGTCGTGCCCCCACGCCCAGGGCCCGTACACCGTGTCCCTCGGGTGCGGATGCTGGAAGTAGAAGAACGGACGGCCCGTGTCGATACTGGAGATGTTCGCCTTGAACCAGTCCTCGAGGGCGCCGATGCCGTTCCACTTGTCCCAGTGTCCGCCGATGAAGTCGTAGCCCTTCACGGTCTTCCTGTAGATCGGGGCGAACGGCTCGTTGAAGCACCGCTCCCACGCCTTGTCTAGGCCGATCTTCCTGAGCTCGAGGTCCCGCGCCTGCTCCTTCGTGATCCCGTGCCTCGCGAAGGCGGCATTCATCCACTTGTCGTCGTAGTCGAGCCCCTCGATGTCGTGGTTGCCGTAGACGAACAGCTTCTCCACGCGGCGTCCGTCCGGCGCGCGGTCGTCCGGGAACGCCTCGTACCACGCCTTCGCCACGTTCTCGAGCTGCGGGAGTATCCCGTGGTCCGCGATGTCGCCGACGATCATCACGGCGTCGACGCCCTGGTCGCGGTACCAGCGCAGGGTCTTCCTGAAGATTTCGGCGGACTCCCAGTCCGTTATGTGGATGTCGCTGACGACTCCCAGCCTGACGTCCGGGCGCCCCGCGAGGAATCCACCCCGCCCGCCGATGCAGCCGGAAAGGGAAAACGCCGTGGCGCCGGCGAGAAACGACCTTCTTGTGACGAGTATATCCATGACGGGGGAACACTCCTTTCTCCTATGCACACATTATAGCACAAATTCCGCACTCGGCAAAACGCATGACCTTCCCGCGGATTGCAAAATGCGCCAGGCGCGGCCTCGCCGCGTCTGGCGCATCATCTTGGGCACAAGGGGATCAGCGTGTCGATCCGCTCCTCAAAGCGCCTTGCGTATGCCGGCGCAGGCGTTCTGCAGTGCGGTGCGCGCCGCCTTCTTCGCCACCTCCTCCCCCGCGTCCTTAGGGACGGCGAAGCAGACGGCGACATAGAACGAGCCCTTCGGCATCTCAGGAGTGAACCCCGATGCGACAGCTACGGAGCTGGACTTGTTGGCATGCCCTGAATCGGTTCCGTAGACGGGATAGATGTGCTCGATGCAGTCCATCCGGATGCCACACGCCGCGGCCCCGGGTTCGCTGGCGGCCGAAGGCTCCGATTTGGCGCATGCAATCCGGTTGCGCATCTCCTTGGCCGAAAGAACCGAATCGTTCCATGGTGTGCCGAACTCGCGCATGTTCACACCGTCGGTCACGCCCCGCACCATTCCGTCGGCAAATACCACATCGCCCGACTTGACATCCTGGACGACCACCCAGCACCAATCCTCCGAGCAAGATGCCGCCGCATCCTTCAGCGCGCAACCGGCGATTCTCCGAACCCCAATCTTGTCGGCAAGCCTGTCCGCGTCGGAAAGCGGCGGCAGCTGTTGCTGCGTCTTGCACCCGGCCACCACAGCCGACAGCGCCGCAAGGAGAAGTATTTGTTTCGTTGCTTTCATGCCTTGTTTTCCTCTTTTTGGTTTTTGTACTGCCGAGTTCCCAACCCGCAGTTTATGCCAGGCATTATACAACAAGGCGCGGAAATCAGGCAACCCGCCAAATGGAGGGCCGCGTGTAGATTTCAAATCGTCCGCGCCGCTTTCGGCGCTTCGGCGATCAACGCTCGGCAATGCGGAGCTTCGGCTTGGCGGACTTGAGCTCCGCGACCTGCTCCGCCGTGAGCGCGCCCTTGAGGACGGTGAGCGAGGAGAGGTTCGGCAGGCTCCTGATCGTGTCGAAGTCGATTCCGTTCGTGCCGATCGCCGTGAGCGACGCAAGCGAGGCCATTCCTGCGGCGGCCTTGAAGTTCGCGACGCTGCGCGTCTTCTTCGGTGATGCCGCGGAGATCGAGAGCGTCTTCAGCTTGGCGCAGCCCTCGAGGAACGAAAGGTCGGCGTCGAAGTCTCCGTCTAGGTCGATCCTCTCCACCGGCTTGCCGGCAAGCGCATCGAGCCCCGTGACCTTCCCGCGGGCGAGGCGGGTCGTGACGAACGCGAGCTTTCCGTAGCCCTTCGCGAAGGCAAGGTCGACGTCGTTCACCGCCCCGCTGAGGTCGAGGTACTTGACCTCCTTGAGCCCCGCTAGCGACTCGAGGCCGGTGTAGGCGCTTCCGGGCAGCTCGATCTTCTCAAGCTTCGCGCACGCGGCGAGGAACTTCAGGTCTCCGGCCTCGGGGATCCTGCGCCCGGACAGCGAACGTCCGTCGAGGTTCCAGAGCTTTACGTGCCTGAGCCCGACGGCCCCTCCGATCGCCTCGAGGTCTCCGACCGACTCGGCGAAGACGCTGAAGTACTCGAGCTGGGGCAAGTCCTTGACGAACGCCACGCTCTCGACGCCCGAGAGCCCGCCAGTCAGCTCCTTCAGGCTCTTGACCGACGCGATCGAGTCGTAGACGGCCTGCGGCGCCTTGACCGCGTAGTAGCCGAGCTTTGCAAGCTTCTTGCAGGCCGCGAGCGGCGCGAAGTCGTTCACGGTCGAGCCGTAGAAGTCAGCCTCCTTGAGGTTCGCAAGCGCCGCGAAAACGGAAATGTCGTCGATCTTGCAGTACTTCGCATCGACTGTGGACGCCTCGGGGAAAGCCGCCACGACGGCCGCGATCGTGGCCTGGTCGGATTTCTTGAAGACGAGCGTCGCGCGCTCGGGCGCCGAGCGCTTTTCCGCGTCGAACGCCGCGCGGGCCTGCTTGGCCTCCTCGGCCGAGACCGACTGCCCTTCCTTTACATTCACCCGGCCCCACTTGATCTCCGGGACGTCCGCGAAGAGCGCCGACGCCGAAAGCGCGACACACACGACTGCAATCTTGGAATAGGAATTTTTCATGCCGCGTATTATACCACATTTGGCAAAAGCGAGGACCCGCCTGCATCAACAAGCCCCTCCCCCGCTTCCACCATTGTCGCCGTCAATGGGGTAAATTGCGCTGCATCAGCGAAAATAGCGGAACGACGAAGACATACCACAGCAGCCGCGGAATCGTGTTGTCCATCATCCAGTTTGCGTGCGGCGAGGTGTGGAACGCGCATGCAAGCGGAATCGCGAACAGAAGCAATGCCGCGGGAACGAACGCGACCAGGACTTCCCGCCGTGAGGACGGCAAGCGAATAGGACGCACGAGAAACACCAAGGCGGCAATCGGACCAAGACACGTGCCAATCGCCTTTGCCTCGCACCATGCCGCGTACGCGACATGCCCGAAATTCGGCGCGGCGCACAAATCCCAGTCTGGCACGCCTCCATAGCCGAGCCACTTCCGGACGGCAATCCAGAGAACCGCAGGCGCGAGCGACAATGCGATGGCCTGCACCTTCTCGCGGACGCCGCCGCGCAGTGCGCACGCCCCGGCAGCAAACGCCGCCGCGACAACGCCGGCCTCTGGACGGAACAACCCCGCCAGGCCCATCACCAGCGCCCCGCCGAGCAGATTCCCGCGCGCAACCACACTCCACCCCAGCACAAGCATGAGCGCGGCGAACGGCTCGGCATAGAAACCAGCGGCCATCTTTACTGCCATTGGCGAGAGGCAGAACAGCAAAGCGGGCAGTGCGTCAAACCACCGTTCCGCCCTGCGGGTCATCGACAGGCAGACAAGCGACATTGCGAATGCAACGATCATCTGGACAAGCCTGTCGCCACATCCGCCCGAAAGCACGAAATGCAGAAACGCGAGGAGCGCGAGCCCTGGCGGATACGATGGCTGCAGCACCGAGCCTCCGGCGGATTCCAGAAACGCCGACGGGATTCCGCCGCACTCGTACAGAAGCCTCGCCCTTCCGCCGTACGTTCCGAGTCCGTTCGGCGCGAGCAGCGGATGCGACAGCGCGACCGCGCCCATCGCCACGACGACCGCAGCAGCGGCCGCGATCCGCCATTTCCCGATGTTCCCCAATGGAGGAATCAAGAATGGACAAATCAAGGCGACGGCGAAAAGCATCAGCGCAAGTTCAACTGCAAGCGCAAGAATCTCTCGTGCGCGCGACACGCGAGGTGCGCCAACCTCCGCATCGCGACCGGCCGCCCCCGCCCCGCTCCACGTGCAGACGAATTCATTTGTCGCCGAAACGGAGAATCCGGCCGCCTTGAGCCACTCCTGCGCCGGGCGCGAAATCCATCTCGATGCAAGAACGACGTCGACATCCTTCAAGTCGCCCTTGGCGGCGACAGTCGCAATCGGCGCGGGAGCGCGTTCCCACGTCATCGCGACAAGACACGAGCGTTCGATCGGCGTGATGCCATGAGCATCGGAGCACATGAGCGCCAGCCTTCCCTCGGGCGCGTTCCGCGCGGCAGAGCGCCAGTCCGACAGATAGGAAAGCGCATCCGAGGAGCCGAAGTACGGAACTGCGGCGGAGATGCCCTGCCAAAGGCAGTATGCCGCGACCGAAGCGACGGCAAGCCATCTGCAGATGCGAAGCCGTGGACCTTCTGTCATTTGCCGTCCCGGACCGCCTTAAGCCGCCGCAGGCAGATCGTCTGCGGCTTTGCCGCCGTCGACTTCACGCGCAGGTAGCGGATCCGGCCGCGGGTGACAAACGAACATGTGCCGTCCTTTGCGGAAAACGACCCGACGCGCGTCCAGCGCTTCCCGTCGGCCGAACTTTCCACGACCGCGTTCTTCGCCCGGTTGCCGCCTTTCGCATCCCCGGAGACGAAGGTAAACCGGCCGCGCACAGGGGTCTGAAGGTCTACCTGCCACCAGTCGTCCCTGCCGAATGGCGTCGCCGACTCGTACCACGTCGCGTCAAGTCCGTCGACTACTCGCCCCGGTCCGTGTCCGTCATCCGTCCCCGGCACGCTCGCAGAGCAGACGGCGGACGAAAGGGACAGCGGGACAGGCTCGGCGCTCCTGCCTTTTTTCGTCAGCTGCCTGACGGGACCCTTGAGCGACTTCGAGAACATCCAGTCCCATACCGCGTCCTCCCGCCACGCCTTGGTCCACGCGTCGTGTCCCTCCGCCGGGAAGGTCCCGATCCTGAAGTCTCCGCCAGCGCCGTTCACGAGCTTCGCGAATTCGTCGATGGCCTGGGTGTCGATGCCATGCGCGGAATAGTCCCCCTCGTTGTGGAAATGCCACCAGCTTCCCGGATGCCCCTTGTCGAAGTACTCGGGCAGCGGCGGAAGCGCCGCGATTGGAACGGCCGCGGCGAATGTGCCGGGGAAGTGCTGGGCAAGTGCGTACGCGCCCATTCCGCCGTATGAGAACCCGGTAACGTAGAGCCTGTTCAGGTCTGCCTTCGGCTTCGTCTGCATGCGGCAGATGTCGAGGACGAAGTCGCGGAGCGCCTTCTGGAGTCCGGTTGGATGCCCCGGCATTCCGCCAAGGATCGTCGTCGCGTCCGCAGGCGGGGTGAGGGCGAGGAGAAAGCAGGGATACTTCTCCTGGAACACCGCTGAAGTGACGCGCTCGAAGATCGCCTTCTGGCGGAACTGACGCTCAAGGTCGCCGAGCTCCCCGTTGCCCGGAATGTAGACGACCACCGGGAGCGCATACATCCCCACCGGCTTTGGGGTGAAGAGCAGTCCCTTTACGACGTTCGTCGCATCGAGGTTCCCGTACGCCTTCAGCGAATACCGCGCCATGTCCGCCCGCGCCTCCGCCGGCGCGGGAAGCGGGCGGACAGAAGGCGCCACGTCCTTTTCCCGCGGCGCGGCGAAAGCCAGCTGCTGGGCGCAGGCAACTAGCAAACACAGCGACACTCTCGACAATGACATTCTCATTTCGCTTGACCGTTGGCAGGATTCTCGACGAACGAAACGGCCGACTCATCATCGTGCTCAACGAACTCGACTTTGTCCAGGTCAATGCCTTTCCCTCGCAACAGCTCCTTGATGCGTTCCGCGTCTCCCTTCTCGACATAGATCTTTTCGATGCGACTTCCGCGAAACGCATCCTTCCCAATGCTCGACAGACTTTTCGGAATCGAAACCGCGGAAAGGTTGAAACATGCGTAGAACGCACGATCACCGATGCTCGCCACGCGGCTGCCAAGCGTCACGGACGTCAAACCGCCGCAGCCATGAAACGCCGCAGCGCCAACATTCGTCACGCTGTTGCCAATCGTTACCGACTTGAGTCTGCCGCGACGTTCAAACGCCTTGTCGAAGATGCGCGTCACACCCTCGGCGATCTTCACCTCCTCCGGACACTCCCCCTTCCATCTGTAGGCGATTCCGCTGAACACAACCAGTCCGTCTGGCGCATTGTCGAGAAACGGCGTCCCGACGAACGCTGTCTCATCGATGTATTCGATGTTTTCCGGGATCGTCACCGAGGCCAGATTATGACAGTCGCGAAACGCTTCATAATGAATATGCGTCAAGCTGTCGGGCAGCGTCACCGCCTTCAATCCGTCGCATCCATTGAACACCTCGGCGCCAATCCACCTAACGCCTTCTGGGATCGTCACCGATGTCAGCCTTTTGCACCTATGGAACGCATATCCGCCAATTCCAGTCACGGGACGCCCGCCTAACGTCGAAGGTATTGTCAAGGAACCAGCGCTTGCAACAGAAATTGCCGCGCGATTGTCACGACACCGTCCACGTCCGATTATTGCATTGCCACCCAAGACTTTGTACCTCCATGTAATGCCCTCAATGGTCTCTCTACCTGAAACGAAATACCTATTAACAAGCACTACCGACACGAACAACAATATATAGCAACCCCACAGAAGAATCTCCGAACGCCAGTTTTTCTGAACGCCCCATTTACTTCGCACCCAATACCCCGCACTGCATCGATTGCAACAGTCCCTGACAAAATTGAGCAAAACAGGGACTCCGACAGCAGCCACGAAGATAAGGAATATAAATTGAGAAAACATCCAGCTCCACCCGGACAGCAAATCAAATACTGAGTCGACGTCCGCCATAATCAGCAACCCAACATAGACCATCAGAAGACGCGACAGGTAGCTCACCGCAACAGACCAGAACGGAACCCGATTCTTGCCGTTGCATTCTCCTGCTGTTTGCTGTCCAGCCCCTGTCCTATCCATAGGCTACTCCATTCTCTTCATTGAGATGCGTCGCACCAAACGCCACGCCGCACCACGACACGCATCACTTGACTTCCCTCAAGCGCTGCAACAATGCACGCCTGTACTCCTCTGCCATGCGTTTTCGTAATTGCGCTGCTCTTCGGCCTTTTCCTGCTCAACCCGCTTGCGAATCTCCTCTGCACTTTCTTCTTGCGGTGCGCAGCGGTCGATCTTCCCGTTCTTGAAAATGACCTTTCGCAGAACATTCGTCCCGCCAGGCGCACACGGGACATTGAGACGTCCTGTAATCACATCTTTTCCGCCGCGAGACACGCCTGAGCCAACTTTCTGAACCATGACGCCTTCCTCAATTGACGCCTTAATCCAAGACAGCCCGCGAGCAGAAAGCTCCGCATCAAACTCTTTACTGCCACCAAACGAGAGCAACCGCTTCACACCATCAAGTCTACGACTGTTTATCGCCTCAATCAATTGCCTGACCACATTATGCGCATCATCAAACTCCTGATTTTGATTGTCAATCTCAGGCACGGCCATCCTCGCGATTGAATAGATCCCGTCGATCTTTTCCATCTCAAATATAACTTCTGTCGAATTTGTCCTGCCGTTATCGCCTATAACAGTACACTTGGTAACAACATTCGTCGTTGCGCCAACCTTGAAGTCCAGGATCTCTATGGCGTCAAAGACTCCCTTGTCATTAATTGCCATTGACCAATGTTTCCACGTCTTCCCAGACAATGCTTTAACGCGTACAGCATCTTTCGCATTCACAGCCACTTTGAAGTCATCAAAGAATGACTGTATGGCAGCAGTCTCCGCTACTGGGAGATTGCACTCAATAGCAAAAGAAAGCCAAGTGCACATCATTGCAACCACAAACACAACCATATAGTAAGTTTGCTGCCTCATATTATTCTTTGCTCCTTTCTGTCGACATCTTTAATCCACCTGCTGCACCTGCGGAACCTCTATTATTGGCTGAAGCAATCCCCACCACTTTGCGTTCCATCTCCATCCATCTTGCAATTGGTACCCTATGTTCTTATCATCAGAACTGGTCGTTTCATTGCAGTAGAATCCAGAGTGCAGTGGATTGTACCGAGGCCCCAACACTCCATCTTTGGGTCGAAAAAACTGAGCATAACATAGATACCCAATCTCAAACTCACCATTTATAACTGTTGATTCCGGCGAATGAGGAAGCCCAGGAACCG
>JAFRJH010000156.1 GCA_017432385.1 Kiritimatiellia bacterium | reverse complement strand
TGAGAGGGAGTTCATGAAATCCTGATCCATGTTAGCTGGAAGTATCATAAGCGACTTATAGCCAACATCCATATTCATAAGTGTGTCAATGGCGACCTCGCTGTCATATTTGAAAATGCGGCGAGGCGTGATAGACTTTCCGTCTTTCATTGGACCGTTTGGAGATACGACGCGCTCAATAACAAGAGCCTTCCCAAAAGCATTTGTAACAACCCGCCCGACATCATTTGTCGGGTTGCGGTAGACTCTGCGCCCGTTGACCTCGACATAAGTCGGCTCTGGTGAGACCTCATCCTGAGCCTTGGGAATTGCCATGGCTGGCGTAACGGCCTCGATCAGAGATGAGCGTTGCGAATTGTCGGCTTGGGCATCGGCGTTGTCCTCAGTGGCCGGCCGTATTGCAAGATAGAGGCAGCATGCTCCGACCAGGAGGCCTGCAACGGCCAAGGCAACAGTCCTCACACCGACAGCGTTTCCTCTGTATGAAGCGCATCTGCGCTGATGAGAACGCTCATGCACATGTTCGACCCTAATGGCTTTGATACCGCGTTCTTCAAGAGCTGCGAATAGAGTCTCACGACTGTCGGCATCAAAGTCTTCGGTGGTCGGCTTGTGGTCCTTGCCGTGATATGTGACCTGCCACGTCATGTAATGCTTTTCAAAATATTTAAGGCCCGCCCGTGCAATCACGGACGGGCCTTTGCGTCATACTCTTCCTAGATTAGGCGCGCTTACGCTTGAGCGCAAGACCAGCCAGACCGAGGAGCATGAGGAGCCCCGAGGTCGGCTCAGGAACAGCCTGCCAAGTGCCAGCATTAGCAGTAGAGAACGTGTAAGCGGTCGAGAAACCTTCACCGGTGGAGAAATCCAACGTTGCATCTCCTGTACCAGCGGTGGCGAACGCTACGATATCAGATTTTGCCTCATACCCATCTGTTGTGATTACGAGCTGTGTATAGTAGGTTGTCCCTGCGGCAAAACCATCCACCGTTCCCGAATACTTAGAACCATTGCCAGAAGTGCTAACCGACAAGTCGCCGGTCAATCCCGTCACGGCATTAGCGCCAGCCGAATCGGTAAAGAAGGCTATTGCAACGGTGTAATCCGTAACGCCTTTGCCAACCTTTGTCGTGTTATCGGTCGCCTTATATACAGCGCCCGACTGCCAGTTAACTGCAGCAGCATTGCAAACAATAGCAGAAGCTATCGCTGCAAGAGCTATCATCATCTTTTTCATTTGAGTTTATTCCTTTTTCTTTTTAAGCACAGCACACTATGCACTGCACAAATAGTTAGAGAGCGGAGGGGAACGTCAGCTTGACCTTCTTGTTCGAGAAGTTGCCCAGCATACCCTGTCCCGAACTCCACGTGACATCGTTTGCCGACCCATCGTCATCGCCTTCTTTGCCCTTGATCCACCAACCGACAGCCGCTCCATCTCCGTCGAAGTCTTCCTGATCCCAATCTGGGGTGACATAGGTGTATCGCGTAATTGTAGAAGCGGAATCAGTGCTAAGAACCTGAAGGATCTCACTATCATACTTGAATCCAGAGCAGGCGACATCGCCCAACTTCACATCAGTAGGCAGGGGATTCGCAACAAATACATATTGCTTTCCTGTGAAGTCGAGCTCGGTTGCACCTTCAAGTACCTGACCAGAGTACGTTAACTTTACTTTTTTAGCACTGAAGTTTCCAAGGAACGACTGTCCTACAGCGAACTCAACATCATCTGCAGCGCCATCATCGTCGCCTTCCTTTCCTTTAATCCACCAGCCGACTGCAGCGCCATCTCCGTCAAAGTCTTCCTCATCCCACTCAGGAGTGACGTATGTATACCGAGCGATTGTAGCTGCATTGTCCGTGCTCAGAACCTGCAGAATTTCACTGTCATACTTGAAGCCTTCCACGGAGATGTCGCCGAGCTTGAAGGTCGTCGCACCAACGGAAGCAAAAGTAGCCCCGATGGAATTGTACTGCTTGCCGGTCAGATCCTGGTTCTGATAGCCGACATTGGTTGCAATTGTGGAATTGCTTAAGAAAGAGGGGGGTGGAATTGTCGCCAATGTGCCGAGAAGGGGCAGTAAAGTGCAGAAGATAAGACCTGGATGGGGACACACCCCACGAAACGCCTGTTTTTCAGGCGTTTGGCGGTTGAGAAGGGGAAGAATTACGGGGCGGACGAAATCACGGCAAATTTGTTGATCTTCAGAATCCATATTGAAATTCGTTACAGAATATGGTAAACTTCTTGTCAAACAATCTGAGGAGAACTATGCCGCAAGTAAACTATGCAGAGGATATCGTGCCGCTCTCGTCATTTCGTTCTGATATGACGCGCCTCATGTCGCAGACGCGACAGACGCATCGTCCGATTGTCGTCACGCAGAATGGTCGCGCCGCCAACGTCTTTCTTGATGTCGGCGACTACCAACGTCTTATCGACAAGCTTGATTTGATGATGGACATCTACAAAGGAGAACAGGACATCGCAACTGGACGTGTTCATTCAACCGATGATGTCCGCCGCGCCGTTGCCGCAGACCTTGGAGTACCCGTCTAATGGCAATGGTCACATGGTCAGATCATGCGCTACAGCGCATGAGGGAGCAGACGCGCTACATCGCCGAGCAGTCGTGCTCCACCGAAATCGCATGGAAATGGGCGAACGAAATTTTCGACGAGGCGGAACAGCTTGCCGATTTCCCGAACATGGGGCATCCCATCCCCGAAGTTCCCGAAGCCCCTTATCTTGAGATTATTGTCAGAAAGAACTTTCGCCTCATCTATCGACAAAAGTCGGACGTCTGCTATATCGTCACGGTGAGGAGATGCAGCATGCTCCTTGACGACACGATAATCAAGGAGCTTGATTCAGCCGAATAACGGCTGTTTAGAATCGGGAGGCGGAATCGTAGGGAATCGGAATCGTAGGGACCCCGCGGAACGCCTGTTTTTCAGGCGGTTGGCGGTTGAGAAGGGGAAGAAGTGGTGCTGGGGAGTGGAGGGAGTTTGATGAAGTAGGAACGGACGGGGCTCCGCCCCGCACCCCGGTGGTGGTTGGGGGACCGCGAGCTGGGGGCGGGGGAGGCCCCGCACCCTGGTGGCGACTGGCGGCGGCACGAGGCCCCGCACCCCGGTGGTGGTTGGGGGGCCGCGAGCTAGGGGCGGGGGAGGCCCCGCACCCTGGTGGCGACTGTTGGCGGCAAGAGGCCCCGCACCCTGGGGCGAGGGGGCGATTTCTATAGGAAACGGGTAGTTTTACGGGGAGGATGTTTTGGTATAATTACTGCCGATGAAACTTGAATACGCCAAAAGGGGCCTGCAGTTCTTCTTTGTGACGCTCGTCGTCGCCGAGCGGCGGCAGGTGCTGTCGAGTATCGCCGAGCTTGAGTCGAGCGGGAAGGCGGGCGCATCGGGGCGAGCCGGGCGGCCTGCGCTTCTGCCGCTTGGCGAGATTGTCGCCGCAGCCTTGAGGGCGATTCACCGAGTTTGGCCCGCCGTCACGATAAGCGACTATGTTGTTATGCCAGACCACCTCCACTTTCTCCTCATCGCCGACTACAATCGCGACCAGGGCATTGCGCCGCTGTTCATCGCCCACCGGTTCGCAGATGCGGTTGAAATGGCCCAGGCACTCGTGGAGGAGCGGAACGGACGGGGCTCCGCCCCGGTCCCCGAGGGTGGGCAACGGAACGGACGGGGCTCCGCCCCGCACCCCGGAGAAGGCTCGGACCCCGGCAGAGCGGCTGGGGCCCTTGCCGAGCGTCGTGTTGAGTTTATGGCCGGGCTTCTGCGCGAGGCCGCGGCCGCCGCTCGCGAGGTAGCGCCAGGCGAGCTGAAGGTCGCGCGAGGCCTCCGGTTTGGCGAGCGACGCGGGGGTGCGGGGGCGCGAGTCCCCGTCCGTTCCGTTGTCTTCGCCCGCGACTGCTACATCGAGCTGTCGTTCGACTCGCGGCAGCTGAAGGCTGTTCGCCGGTACATAAAACTCAACCCAGCCCGAGCCATCTGGAAGGCGCGGCACCCCGACCTCTTCATCTGCTACCGCGCAATCAAGAGCGAGCGCTTCGCGGCGTTTGCGCCGCGCCGCTTCGACGCCATCGGCGCACTGCCGATACTCGGCTCGCCGTTTTTCTTTCATGTTAGGCTCACCCTGAAGAAGACAGTCGCCGAGCATGAGGCGGCGATACAGGAGATAGTCGAGAAGGCGCGGCATGGAATGGTGCCTGTCTCCGGCTTTATCTCGCCCGGCGAAAAGGAGGCTCTCAGACGGCTCAAGGCCGAGCCGTCGGCGCGTTTCGTGAAGCTGCTGCCGCACGCGCTTCCCGCCCGCTACGACCCCTCGGCCGAAGACAGCCGCGAAATCGCCGCCGGCCGTCTCGTGATACTCTCGGCATTCCCCGATACCCCCGCAGTCGGCTCGCCCGCCATGAAGCGAGACCCTGCGGCCTCGCATCGCTTTCGTCAGAACTGCCTCGCCATGAACGACCTCGCCGCGAAGCTCTGCGGCGAGAGGTAGAAAATCGGGTAGAATACCTGCCATTGCAACAACTTAAAAGGAGAAAGCAATGGCAAGAGAAAAGGGCACGGGCAGCCTTCAGCTCGAAAAGAGCGGGCGGTGGACGATGAGGGTCGGCATCAAGGGCAAGCGGTACAGCCGTTCGACACGGACTACCGATAGAGAAAAGGCGGAGAAGTTCCTGGAGCGGTTCTTGAGCCCACTGGGGCTTGGGTCGCGGCGGCTGCCGCTTGCCGACGTCTGGCTCGAGTACGTGAAGTCTCCCGACAGGCGCGACCTCGCGCCCTCGACGCTCAATGCGAAGCGGCTCGTCTGGATGGACTTCGCCCGCTGGATGGAGCATCACCATCTCGAAGTCGGCAACCTTGCCGAAGTGACGCATGAGGCGATAGCGGAATACCTCGCCTGCATTCGTGCCGAGGTCTGCGCGTCAACATACAACGCCCGCATCTGCGTCTTGCGGGAGATTTTTCATGTTCTCTCTGCAAAGGCGGGGCTTGTCGACGACCCTTGGGAAGGGGTGCGGCTTCATGCGGACGACTGCCATAGCCGGCGCGAGCTGACGCTCGACGAAATCGAGCGGCTTATGAAGGCGGCGGCAAAGGCGGGAGAGGAGTGGAAGCGGCTGTTCACCATCGGAATCTACACCGGCCTCCGTCTCGGAGACTGCTGCTGCCTCGCCTGGAACTCGGTCAACCTCGAACGCGGGGTGATACAGCTCATTCCGACGAAGACGCGCAAGCACGCTCACGGCCAGCCGGTGACGATTCCGATACACCCGCAGCTCCACGCAGAACTGGAGGCGGCGCTGGCGCGCGACCACGAACGCCGGGCATGTGCGGCGGCTGCTTTGCAGCCCGACCTGACGCATCGCGACGACGGTCTTGGAGGCGATGCCTCCGCCGTCGTCGCGCCGCATCAGGAAGCCTCCGGCTTGCCGCACAGCTCGGACACGAACGCTCGCCTACGCGAGACACGAAAAGACACCAACAAGGCATTCTCCGCCTCTGCTTTCGTCAATCCTACGCTTGCCGACTGGTACAAGAACAGCAAGTGGCGAATAAGTCGCGGGCTGGAGCTGATCTTCAAGGCGGCGCATATCGAGACAAGCGTGAAGATAGAAGGGCGGCGAACCCGCACCCCGGAGGCGACCTTCCACTCTCTTCGCCACACCTTCGTCTCGCTTGCCGCGAACGCTGGCGTGCCCCTGCCGGTCGTGCAGAGCATCGTCGGCCATTCCTCTACCGCAATGACGCGACACTACTATCACGAAAACGAGGATGTCTTGCGACCGGCAGTGGCGGCGATTCCGGCGATAGGGAGAGATGGGATGAGGGATGAGGATTTTGGAATGAGAGGGGTAGGTTTTTCGGACAGGATTAACAAGATTGACAGGATTAATGGTGAGAGGCAAAGGGGGCGGAGCGCCAGCGTCCCCGAGCGCCTCCGCCGCCTTGACCGCTACTTCAAGATTGGCCTTGTCCGGCAGGGGGAATACGAGGCGACGCGCGCGCGGATACTTGCCGAAATCTAAGATTTCCACGGCCGACGGCGGCGGTCGGTAATTATGGTATAATATGCGCCCTAAGGATCGGAGCCGAATGTATGCGAAAACTGCCGTTTGACCGCAACTGGATCGAAGAAACCGCGAAAAAGTGGCCTACGCCGTTTCACGTCTACGACGCGAAGGGCATCCGCGAGAACGCGAAGCGCCTTAAGAAGGCTTTCGCCTGGAACGATGGCTTCCGCGAGTATTTCGCGGTGAAGGCCGCGCCGAACCCGCACCTCATGAAGCTTCTCAGGGACGGATTCGGCTTCGGGAGCGACTGCTCGTCGATGGCCGAGCTTGTCCTTGCCGAGAAGGTCGGAAACGTCGGCGAGTCGATAATGTTCACGTCGAACGACACTCCGGCGGAGGAGTTCCTGAAGGCATGGGAGCTCGGTGCGATCGTCAACCTCGACGACATCACTCACTGGGACTTCCTGCTCGAGACCCTTGCGGGCGCCGGAGTCGGGCGCGACTTCGCCGGACGCGTCATGTGCTGCCGCTACAATCCCGGACCGCTCAAGGGCGGCAACGCCATCATCGGAAAGCCCGAGGAGGCGAAGTACGGCTTCACGCGCGACCAGCTCTTCAAGTGCTATGCGAAGATGCGCGACGCGGGCGTGAAGCGTTTCGGGCTCCACACGATGGTCGCCTCGAACGAACTCGATCCCGAGTACATAGTCGACACGGCGAAACTCCTTTTCACGCTCGCCGGCGAGCTGCACGACGCGCTTGGAATCGACTTCGAGTTCGTGAACATCGGCGGCGGCATCGGCATCCCCTACCGTCCGGACCAGAAGGCGATGGACCTCGAGCGGGTCGGCGAGGGCATCCGCGACGCCTACTGCGAGCTGGTCGAGGGGAAGGGCATGAAGCCGATTCGGCTCTATATGGAGTGCGGACGCTGCATCACGGGCCCCTACGGCTATCTCGTCGCGAAAGTACGCCACATCAAGGACACCTACCGCCTCTACGCCGGGCTGGACGCGTGCATGTCCAACCTCATGCGTCCGGCGCTCTACGGCGCGTACCACGAGATCGTCGTTCCCGGCAAGGAGGGGGCGGCGGAGCGCAAGGTCTACGATGTGACGGGGTCGCTGTGCGAGAACAACGACAAGTTCGCCATCCAGCGCGAGCTGCCGGTCCTTGAGCGCGGCGACTATGTCGTCATATGCGACGCCGGGGCGCACGGCCACGCGATGGGATTCCAGTACAACGGCAAGCTGAGAAGCGCCGAGCTCCTGCTCGAGGAGGACGGTTCCGTGCGGCAGATCCGCCGCGCCGAGACGCTCGACGACTATTTCGCGACGCTCGACTTCCCGTCGCCCTGACGCCGGCCGCCGCCGGAAAATCTTGCATCCGTTAACAATCCGTTAACATCGGCATGGTATTCTTTTCCATGTCGGCCGGGGAAGTCCCCGGCGGACAGCAGAAAAGAAAGGAGTTCAACCATGGGAAACAAGAAGATTCTGGCAGTGTGCACGGCGGGCGCGGTTCTCGCGATGGGGCTGATGAGCGCCTGCGGCAAGAGCGACGAGAAGAGCGGGTCCGCGGCGAAGACCAGCGAGGCGTCCGTCGTCACGAACGACAACGGCAGCGTCGCGCGTACGTACACCGAATCGACGGTGACGACTAACGGCAACATGGTCACGGAGCGCCGCAGGGAGACGCGCACCCCGCTCGACGCGGACGGGAACATGCTCGAAAGCTCCACGAGCGAGTACACGCAGAGCTATCCCGTCGGCGAGGAGGGCATGAGCTGCTTCGCGACGCGCGTCGAAGAGAAGGGCGACGAGTCCGCCGGCGCCAGGAAGGAGGACGGATTCCTCGGTCTCAAGTTCGGCGAGGTGTTTGCGTCCACGAACTTCGTCGCGGACGCGGACGAGCCTACGCTCCTCAGGGCGGCGTTCACGCCGAAGAAGGCTCTCGCCGGCTTCGACGACTACTACGTCTACGTGACGCCGACCACCCACAAGGTCGTCAAGGTCTACGCATGCGCCAAGGAGGCGATCGAGCCGAACACCAGCTGGCGCCGCCACTACCTCATCGAGGCGCTCGAGAAGCGCTACAACACATGGGCGCGTCCCAGAAGCTGGTGCCGTCCGATCTACACTTTTGCCGTCGGCTCCGGACGCTTCGTGACGGCGTGTCTCTACGGCGCCTCGCGCGACTACGAGACCGTTCTCGTCGCATGGGACGATGCGCTTCTCACGACCGCGGCGGACGAGACGGAGGCGATCCGTCTCGAGGCGCGCAAGAACGCCGTCGAGAAGCGCAAGGCCCGCATCGACGACGCGGCGTCCGCGTTCTGACGGAATGTGGTATAATATTCGAACTTTTTAGAGACAAACCGACAGAAAAGCCATGCTTGAAGTAAAGAACCTAAAGAAGAGCTTCGGCGACTTCCTCGCGGTGAAGGGCGTTTCCTTCTCCGTGAAGGAGGGCGAAGTGCTCGGATTCCTCGGCCCCAACGGCGCGGGCAAGTCCACGACTATGCGCATGATCACCGGCTTTCTCCCGCCGACAGAGGGAACGGCCGTCATCGACGGGCACGACATCACGTCCGACCCCATCGGCGCCAAGCGCGCACTCGGGTACCTGCCCGAGTCCGCGCCGAGCTACCGTGCGATGACCGTGCGCGACTATCTCATGTTCATCGCGTCCGTCAGGAGCGACGCCTGCCCCGACGCGAGGAAGGCCGTCGCGGACGTCATCGTCAAGGCGAAGCTCGAGAAGGTCGCCGGACAGACGATCGAGACGCTCTCCAAGGGCTATCGCCAGCGCACGGCGTTCGCAGCCGCGATCATCCACGACCCGAAGGTGCTCATCATGGACGAGCCGACCGACGGACTCGACCCGAACCAGAAGTTCACCGTCCGCGAGATGATCAAGTCGATGGCCAAGGAAGGCAAGGCCATCATCATCTCGACGCACATCCTCGAGGAGGTCGACGCGGTCTGCTCGAAGGTCGTCGTCATCGCCGACGGAGAGAAGAAGTTCGACGGCACGCCCGCCGAGCTGAAGGCGAAGGATCCGAGCGGAAAGCTTGACGTCGTGTTCCGCAACCTCACTATGAAGGCATGAGAAAGGGAGGCGGAAAGATGAAAAACATCAAGGCTGTGTTCAAGCGCGAGTTCAAGGCGTACTTCGATTCGCCCGTCGCGTACGTGTTCCTTACGGCGTTCCTCGTGCTCGTCGGGTTCCTGACCTTCGGCGTGGCCATGTTCTACGAGCGCCGGCAGGCTGACCTCACCCCGTTCTTCATGTGGCATCCGTGGGTGTATCTGCTGCTCGTCCCCGCCGCCACGATGGGCGTCTGGGCGGACGAGCGCCGCAACGGCACCGCGGAGCTGCTGCTCACTCTCCCGGTGACGATCACCGAAGTCCTCGTCGGCAAGTTCCTCGCCGCGTGGAGCTTCGTCGGCATCGGCCTCGCGCTGACGTTCCCGGTCGCTCTCACGGCAGGCTACCTCGGCTCGCCCGACTGGGGCGCCGTGTTCTGCGGCTACCTCGGCTCGCTGCTCCTCTCCGGAGCGGCAGTCGCGATCGGCGTTTTCGCGTCGACATTGTCGCGCTCGTCCGTCGTCGGGTTCGTCGTGTCGCTCGCGCTCGTGTTCCTGCTCCTCATCATCGGCTTCGACCCGGTGATCGGCGCGGTCGCCGCGTGGGGCGTTCCGACCGCGATAACCGACTCCGTCGCGTCCTGCTCGCTCCTCTCGCACTTCGAGTCGATGCGCAGGGGCGTCGTCGATTTCGCGGACATTGGCTACTACTTCGCGATGATGGTGTTCATGCTCGCGGCGGCGAAGACCGTCACCGACGGACGCCGCGGCGCGTCGAAGGGCGTCGTCGGACTTGTCCTCGTCGGCGCGATCGCCGCGTCGTCCGTGGTGATCCTCGCCAACCTTCCGCTCCGCTGCGACATGACGGCCGAGAACCTCTACACGCTCTCGAAGGGCTCCAAGGCCGTCCTCGGACAGCTCACCGAGGACGTGACGCTCAAGTACTACGTCAGCTCCTCGTCCGCCGAGATGCCGATGGCGCTCAAGACATACGCGCAGCAGGTGGGCAACCTCCTCAAGGAGTACGAGCGCGCCGGCGGCGGAAGGCTCGTCGTCGAGGAGTACGACCCGAAGCCCGACTCCGACGCGGAGGAATGGGCGCAGCGCTACGGCGTCGAGCCGCAGACGGGCGGGAATCCCTTCGGACAGGGCATCTACTTCGGCGTCGTCGCGGTATGCGGCGACCGCGAGGAGACATTGGGCGTCCTCTCTCCCCGCACCGAGTCTACGCTCGAGTACGACCTGACGCGCCTCGTCACGCGCGTAGCTTGGCCGGAGCGTCCTGTTGTCGGCGTTATGACTTCGCTCCCCGACGTCCTCGGCGGACAGATGAACCCGATGATGATGCAGATGGGGCAGCGTCCGCCGCAGGGCTGGGCCGCGTTCAGCGAACTCGCGAAGGACTACGACGTCCGCGCGGTCGAGCCGGACTCCGATAAGATCGACGACGACATCAAGACGCTCGTCGTCCTGCACGCAAAGAACCTCTCCGACAAGGCGCTCTACGCAATCGACCAGTTCGTCCTCCGCGGCGGAAAGCTCGTCGCGTGCGTCGACCCGTTCTCGATCAAGGACATGCAGAGCTCGCGTTCGCAGCAGAATCCGATGATGGGCCAGATGGGCGGCGACGGACCCTCCACGCTCGGCAAGCTCTTCGACGCGTGGGGCGTCAAGTTCGAGGAGGGGAAGATATCCTGCGACCTCGAGGCCGCGACGAAGCTTGGCAACGGCCAGGGCGGCGTCGAGTCCAACCCCGCGTTCCTCTCGCTCGGAACAGCCAACATGGACAAGGGCGATCTGATCGTCGCGGATCTCACGAACGTCATGTTCCCGTTCGCCGGCGCGTTCACGTTCGAGAAGAAGGACATGGACATCTCCTTCGAGCCCGTCATCACGACGTCGAAGGACAACTCCTGCTCGACGGACAAGATGTCCCTGCAGTACGGCGGCATGAAGGACATGGTCCCGGACGGGAAGGATCGCATCCTCGCCGCGCGCCTCTCCGGCACGTTCAAGACCGCGTTCCCGAAGGGTCCGGACGGGACGAACGACGTCTCGAAGGCGCTCGCGGAGGGCAAGGGCAACGTCCTTCTCTTCGCGGACAGCGACTTCCTCGCGGACGACTTCTGCGTCCGCATGATGAGGACTCCGTTCGGCTCGATTCCGCAGCTCATCAACGAGAACCTCACGCTCTTCTCGAACGCGATGGAGCAGTTCGCAGGGCGCGAGGAGCTCATCGGCGTCCGCTCGCGCGGCGCGTCGGACCGTCCGTTCACCGTCGTGAACGAGCTTGAGGCCGAGGCGACGAAGAAGTGGCAGGCGCGCGAAGCCGCGTTCCAGGAAGAGCTCCAGCAGACGCAGCAGCGCCTCTCCGCGCTCCAGAAGGAGAAGAAGGGCGGCGAGCGCTTCATCCTCTCGAAGGAGCAGCAGGACGAGATCGTCAAGCTCCGCAAGAGCCAGGCCGAGACCCGCAAGCAGCTCAAAAACGTCCGCAAGGAGCTCACGGCCGACATCGACTCGCTGGGACTCAGGCTCAAGGTCGTCAACATAGCGCTCGTGCCCGTCCTTGTGGTGCTGTTCGGGCTCATGCGCGGGTTCCTGCGCAGGAAGAGCGCGTAAGAAAGGAGAATTCCGAATGACAACGAAGAACCTTGTCGTACTCGTTGGCGCGGCCGCCGTTCTCGGCGGTGCGGCGCTTTGCATCTCCTCCAGCTCGAAGCCCTCGGGCGCGAAGCTCAACGGAAAGGCGATATTCCCGAAGCTCGACATCTCCCAGGTCGCGCGCGTGGAGCTCGGCGACAAGCTCAAGCTCGCGTCGGGCGAGAAGGGGTGGACGGTCGAGACGTACCACAACTATCCGGCGGACCACGCGAAACTGACCGAGAACCTGCTCAAGCTCGCCGAGCTCAAGGTGGGGCAGGTCTCGCGCGGCAAGAAGATCGAGAACGCCGACGTACTGACGCTCAAGGACGCCTCCGGCAAGGAGGTCGCGTCCCTCCCGCTCGGCGAGAAGCACGCCAAGTGGGGCCATGGGCGCTACGCGACGTTCGAGGGCGAGACCGTGCTGGTCTCCGACGCTCTCGATGCGTTTGCGGAGGGCGGCAAGGCCTGGGTGGAGACGAAGATCGTCGACACGCCGTGGATCTCGTTCAGCGACATCGCGGAAGGGGTCTCCGAAGCGGACCTTGGCTTTGCAACAGGCGTCGTCGCCAAGGTCACGATCGCCGGCGACACGAACCGCGTCGCCACGATCGGCAACAAGGTGAAGGACGGAAACGACCGCTACCTGAAGCTCGACAATTCGGATTGGGTCTACATCGTTCCGTCGTATTCGGTCGACAGCCTCCTTCCTAAGCCTCCGCCGGAGGAGAAGAAAGAGGCTGCGAAGCCGCCCGTCGAAGCCGAGAAGCCCGTCGAAGCGGAGAAGCCGGCCGAAGCGGAGAAGCCGGCCGAAGCGGAGAAGTCCGACAAGTAGCGGAGTGGTGGGCAGACGATGGCCGGAACGATATTTGGCTACGAGTTCAGGAATCGGGCTCTTCTTGACGAGGCGCTGACGACCCCCTCGTACCGCATGTCGTGCCCGGAGGCGCGCGACAACCAGCGGCTGGAGTTCCTCGGCGACGCGGTGCTCGGGCTTCTTTCGGCGGAGAGGCTCTACGGAAAGTGTCCGCGCGACAGCGAGGGCTCGCTCACCGTGAAGCGCACGCACATGGTTTCGTCCGCCGCGCTGTGCGATGTCGCGGCGCGTCACGGCCTTGCCTCGATGCTGAGGCGCAACAAGGGCGCGGACGACCTGCCGAAGAACGCCAAGACGCTGGCGGACGCGGTGGAGGCGGTGATCGGCGCCGCCTACCTGGACGGCGGACTGGACGCCGCCCGTACGGTCTTTGACGCGCTGGACCTTCCTGCGCACGCCGCCGGCGGCGAGTGGGGAGGCAATCCGAAGGGCGAGCTGCAGATCCGGGCGCAGTCCATGACCCCCGTTCGCCATCCCGTGTACACGCTAGTGAAAGTCGCCGGCAAGTCGCACGAGCCGATCTTCACCGTGAAGGTGACGGTGGAGGGCATGGGCGAGGGCGTTGCCTCGGCCCGCTCCCGCAAGGAGGCCGAATCCCTCGCTGCGGCGTCTCTGCTGGAGTCGTCCGGCGGCCAGCGGTGACGTCAGACGAGACGCCCCGAGGCAGCGGCGCCGCGCAGAACGCGCGGCGCCGCGCGTTTATGGTATACTATGTGCATGTGGAGGCTTGTGGAATGGAAATGAAAGCATCGTTCGGAACATTTGGCATCAAAGTGGCCGCCCTGGCCGCGGTCATGGCCTGCGGAGACGCCTGGGCGTCGAACGTCGCGCGCGTGAAGGCGTCGGACGGGACCTGGTCGGAGCGGCCGATTTCCGGCGTGAAGGAGGCCGACGGCGGCGTGCGCTACACCTTCCCCGCCGCCGAGGCGCGCAATGCGCAGTCGGTGCAGTTCTGGCTTGACCGCGCGCAGGCCGCGAAGGGCGAGGAAGGTTTCTGGATGGGCGGGCGCGGCGTCGTCGGATACTTCACCCGCGACAAGATGCGCTGGGTGAACGGCGCGCGCTTCATGGACCACCCGTACTTCGCCATGAAGACTCCGCGCGGCGCGTTCATCGCCATCGTCGAGGGAATGCGCTTCGAGTTCAACGTCGCCGTCGAAGCGGCTGACGGACGTTACCGGGCATACCCCTCCTGGGACATCGAGAAGCTCGCGTTCGGCGACGTGTACGAGGATCTCTCCGTCGTGGTCTACGAACTCGGAAAGGACGCCGGGTGGAACGAGATGGCCAAGGCGTACCGTCGCCGCGTGCTGGCGCGAGAAGGGGCCGTGCGCCGGGTCGCGACGCTCAGGGAGCGCTCCGCGGCGCGTCCGCACATCGCGAAGATGGCGGACTCGATTGCGCTGCGCCGCGTCCATGCCCTGAAGCCGTTCGTCTTCAAGGACCCGGCGCACGACGTAGACTTCACGCCGGAGACCGAGAAGAGGCCCGTATGCCGCTATTCGTTCGCGCAGACGCTCGCCTTCCTGAGGAAGCTCAAGGCGCTCGGCGTCGACGACGTGGCGATCTGCATCGCGGGCTGGCAGGACGGCGGCTACGACGGACGCTGCCCGAGCTCGTTCCCCGTGTCGCCCGAGGCCGGCGGGGAGGCGGAGCTGCGTGCGCTCATAAAGGGCGGCCAGGCGCTGGGATACATCGTCGACGGACATTCCAACTACACGGACTGCTATGCCGTCTCGCCGATGTGGGACGGCGGCAACGTGGCCTGCAAGGGACCTGACGGGAAGGCGCTTCGCTGCCACGACGCCTTCGCCGGCGGGCGCGCCTACAACCTTTGCCTGAAGAACGCGTGGGACACGTTCCTTCCCGGCGAGCTTGAGAGGATCGCCGCGCTCGGTTTCCGCGGGGCGCACTACATCGACGTCTTCACGGCGGTGTTCCCGTATGCCTGCCGCGATCCGCGCCACCGCGCCAACCGCAGGGAGATCGCCGCGTACCAGCGCAAGGTGGTGGAGCGCTGCGTGGAGCTCTTCGGTGGATTCGGCAGCGAATGCGACATGGACCACCTGATCGGTCTGGTCGACTACGCGAACTACAATACCCGCGAGATCAAGAACGCCCAGCTCGCCCGCGCGAAGGGCCGCAGTCTGCCGTTCGACCGCATCGTGCCTTTCAGCGAGCTCGCGTTCCACGACTACCTGCTCGCAAATCCCGACAAGTCGACGCAGGAGTTCCCATCCGGTCAGGACTGGCTTGACCTCGTCGAGTTCGGCGGACGTCCGATCGTGTACAACTTCACTGACGACGACGCGGAGAGGATACGCGACCTGTATCAGAAGTTCAAGCCGTTCCGCCATCTCCAGATGGAGGAGATGACGGAACACCGCGACATCGCCCCCGGCGTTGTCCGCGTCACCTACGGCGACGGGAGCCGCGTCTACGTGAACCACGGCGCCTCGCCCGCGGCGGCTGACGGCGTGACGGTGCCTGCATGCGACGCACTGCTGGTGCCGCCTAAGCGGTGACCGCCCTGCCGCGGCGGCGCACGGCGCCGGCCGTACAGGGCTCGAGACGGGGCCGCTTTCCTTTTGTTCGCATGCGGCTCGGTCGTTTCTGCGCAAACGGGATGTTCCGTCTGCTCGGATTTGCTACAATGTAGGCATAATGCGCGGATTCGATGCGAAAGGAGTGCAAGTGAAAGTATCAGGGAAAGTCGGTGCGGTTGCGCTTGTTGCCGTGGTGGAGTTCTTCGCCGCGGTCGTCGGCGGGAGCGGTGCCTTCATGCCGGGAGCCCTTGCGGCGCCGGCCGAGGATCCCTTCGTAGAGGCCGTCCCTCTCGCCGGCTCGAAGCGCCTGGACAGGTCGCTTGTCAGGCGGACGGACAACGCCGACGGCACGATCGACTTCGACCTCCGCGGCGCTTTTGCCGCGGGCGCGGACAAGGTGCGGATCACGAGCCGACGTTTTCCGGTCGAGGAATACCGCGGGCGCGACTTTGCCATCGTGGGGGAGTGGTCGTGCGCGCTCGGCAATCCCGCCATGCTCGAGTCGCGCCCCTCGGGCCAGCGCGAGAACGGCAAGTACTGGTCCAAGCCGGACGGCCCGCGCGCGGTCGGACCCGAGCGCCGCCACAACCAGGGCTGCGCCGGGATTCCCGACGACCTCAAGACGCTCTTCGTGAACTTCGACTTCACCTCGCCCGGCGAGGGCCCGGTCAGGTTCTACGGATACAAGTACGGGCATGCAGACATCCTGGTGTCGGACGTCGAGGACGCCGCGAAGCCCAAGCTGCTCTTCAAGGCGTCGTTCGAGGACACGGCGTCCGCCGACACGTCGTCCGGAAAGTCCGAGCCGCTCGCGTCCGCCGGAATCGAGTTCGCCGAGGGGCGCAAGGGCAGGGCCGCGCGGCTTTCCAAGGCGGCGCGAAGCTCGCTTGTGTATGCGGCCGACGGGAACATCGACTGGCGGCGCGGCACGGTCGCCTTCTGGGTGAAACGCGAATTCGACGCGTCGAACCCGGGGCTCGGCGTCGACGGCAAGGCGCTGTACCATCCGTATGACGCGCTGGCGTCCGAGGGCGCCGTCACGGCGCGGGCGCGCGCGCCAGAGCGCGGCGACGCCTCGCTCTGGCTCGGCTGGGCCGGGCAGTTCCTCTCGTTCAAGCGGGGTGACCTCGCCCTTGACAAGGTCGTCCGCGGCATCCCGTACCTTACTAGGCTCGGAAGCCGCGACTGGTGTCACTACGTCGTCACCTGGGACGCCTTCGGGGAGCGTGTCTATCTCGACGGCAGGAACATTCTGGGCGGTGTCGGAGACAACGCGAATCCCTACATCCGCGTGAGCCACATGGCCGATCGGCTTCTCTTCGCGCCGGAAGCGCACAGGAAGCTCGGCTCCTTATTCGTCGGATCCGGCCCCGGCGGCTGCCTCGACGGACTTATCGACGAGTTCCGCGTCTATTCCGCGCCGATGGACGCCGACGAGGTGCTGCGGCTCTACGACGAGGACTGCGGAGCGGACAAAAAGGACTGGAACGGATGGATCACGCCCTGGAAGGCGGAGGCTCCTCTGCCGGCGAACGCCGCGATAGCCGCTGGCGCGCCGCCCGGCGCAGGCGTGCCCGTTGGCATGGAGCTGCTCGAAGAGGTGTCTCCAGCCGCGCTCGCGAAAGGCGGCGACGCCAACCGCTTCCGCTCGGCCGGGGAGTGGAAGGCCGGGACCTTCGACGGACTCGAGTACCTCGAGACAGGCACGGGGATGAACGACCGCTACGCCATCCGATTCACCG
>JAFRJH010000155.1 GCA_017432385.1 Kiritimatiellia bacterium | reverse complement strand
GAGATAGTCCCGGCGGGAATGCCGCGCGAAGTCGGCTTCGACCGCGCGCTTATCGCGGGGTACGGACACGACGACCGCGTCTGCTCGTTCGCGGCGCTGCAGGCGCTCCTCGACGCGGCGGACAGGACTCCGGATGTCACGGCGTCGATCCTCATGTGCGACAAGGAGGAGATCGGCTCGATGGGCTCGACGGGAATGCAGTCGAGCTTCTTCGAGAACACGGTCGCGGAGCTGATCGAGCGCCAGGAGAAGGCCGCGAGGGACATCATGGTGCGCCGCGCGCTCGAGCGCTCGTCGATGCTCTCCGCCGACGTGACGGCGGTCGCCGACCCGCACTTCCCCGACGTCGACTCGACGGGCAACTCGGCGCGCTTCCACGGCGGGCCGTGCGCGTCGAAGTACACCGGTGGGACGTCGAAGGGCGGCGCAAGCGACTGCGGGCCCGAGTTCGTGGCCGAGATACGCCGCATCATGGACGAGGGCGGCGTCACGTGGCAGATGGCCGAGCTCGGCCGGATGGAGAAAGGCGGCGGCGGCACGATTTCGCAGTACATGGCCCGGTTCGGGATGAAGGTTCTGGACATGGGCACTCCGCTCCTTAACATGCACGCGCCCTGGGAGCTGGCGTCGAAGTTCGACGCCTACAACACCTACAAGGCGTACTCGGCCTATTTGAGAAGCTGATTCTCTGATTCACAACCAGAAAGGAAAAAAGAAAACCATGAACCTGAACCGCAGAACATTCCTGTTGGGATCCACGGCAGCGGCGGCCCTCACCGGCTGCGCGGCAACGTCGAAGATGGGCCTTCGCGACCTCAAGGGCGGCAAGCTCCGTGCCGCGATCATCGGCTACGGCATCCAGTCGCGCACCGCGCTCATTCCGCAGTTCCTCGGCAAGGGCAAGGCCGCCGGCGTCGAGAAGATGCTCGAGATCGTCGCGGTCTGCGACTGCGACAAGGTCCGCGCCCAGGCCGGCGCCAAGCAGGTCAACGACGCGTGCGGCAACAGCAACTGCAAGGCCGTCTACGACTTCCGCGAGGTGATCAACGATCCGATGATCGACGTCGTCTGCATCGGCGCCCCAGACCACTGGCACGCCTACATGTCGGTCGAGGCGATGAAGCACGGCAAGGACGTCTACTGCGAGAAGCCGCTCACGTTCTCGATCGACGAGTCGAAGAAGGTCATGGCCGCGCAGAAGAAGTACGGTCGCGTCTTCCAGACCGGCTCGATGCAGCGCAGCTGGAACAAGGTCTCCGAGTTCTACACCGCCGTCATGATCGTCCGCAACGGCCTCATCGGTGACCTCAAGTACGTCGACGCCAACTACGGCCGCGGCGGACAGAAGCTCGGAGGTCCCTCGCACCCTGTCCGCTTCTGGGACGACCCCAAGAACGCCGCGACCGAGTCCGCGCCGAACCCCGACGTCGACTGGAAGATGTGGCTCGGCCCGGCCAAGTGGCGTCCGTACTCCGACCAGCTCGCTCCCCGCGGCGTGAACAAGTTCTACCCGATGTTCTGGCGCTTCGACGACGACATCGGATCGGGCTACAACGGCGACTGGGGCGCGCACCACCTCGATATCGCGCAGTGGGGCATGGACATGGACAAGTCGGGCCCCTACAAGATCATCCGCTCCGAAGAGCCGTACTCCGAGAACCTCTACCACGGCGGACGCCGCCAGTTCGGCATGAAGATGCTCTTCAAGAAGCCGGACGGCTCCGACATCGAGCTCTACCACGGTCCGTTCGGAACCTGGGGCACGGTGTTCTACGGCACCGACGGCATCGTCGCGGTCAACCGCGGCAAGGTCGCCGTCTGGAAGGGCACGGGCCTCGTCAAGCCCACGGCCGAGATCCGCAAGCAGATCGCCGACATGAAGTTCATGCCCGAGAAGGTCGTCGCGGCTTCGGTCGGCAAGGACTACGGCACCGATTCGGCCGCGAAGGAGGACAACAAGCTCGACGCCGTCGTCAAGAAGCTCGAGGCGACCTTCGACCTCGCGAACGCCAAGGTGAAGCTCTACAAGAGCGACAACCAGGTGCTCAACTTCGTCGAGTGCGTGCTTTCCCGCAAGCCCACGATCTCGCCCGCCGAGGTCGGCGGCCGCAGCTGCACGCTGTGCCTGCTCTGCAACATGAGCTACCAGTACGACAAGGGCTTCGACTGGGATCCGGTGAAGATGGACTTCGCCAACGGCACGGGCGCCGGAATCTCGCTCAAGCGCGAGGGCGACTGCAACGGATGGGAGGTCCGCGTCTGATGGAAGGCCCGGTAAAGGCCATAATCCTCGGGTATGGTATTCGCGGACGCGCGTATGCCGCGTACGCGAACACCCATCCCGATGAATTCGAGATCGCCGGGCTCGCCGACCCTGTCGCCGAGTTCCCGGCGGACGCGAAGTATCCGACGTGGAAGAGCTGGGAGGCGGCTCTTGACGCCGGCGTCGACGCCGACGCCGTCATCATATCGCTTCCCGACCGGCTCCACTACCCGTCGTGCGTCAAGGCTCTCGGGAAGGGCTACCACGTCCTTCTCGAGAAGCCGATCGGCTGCACGTGGGGCGAATGCCTCGCGATCAAGAAGGCGCAGATCGAGGCGAAGAAGCTTGTGCTCACAGGCTACGTGCTCCGCTTCGCGCCGTTCTACAAGAAGCTGCGCGAGGTAGTCTCGTCCGGCTGCATCGGAGAGCTCACGAGCGTGCACCACCTCGCGGCCATATCCTACGGCAAGGCGGCGCACGCCTACTGCCGCGGAAACTGGTCCGTCGAGGCGAAGGGAACGGGCATGCTCGTCAACAAGTGCACGCACGACTTCGATCTCATCGAATGGTGGACCAAGGGAAAGTCCATCAAGAAGATATCCAGCTTCGGCTCGCTCATGCACTGGCGTCCGGAGAACCGCCCCGAGGGCGCGGCGGACCGCTGCATGGACTGTCCCGCCAGGGTCCGCGACAACTGCCCCTTCGACGCGTACAAGGTCTACTACGAGCGGACGGACCTGAGGTACCATTTCGCCGACGAGTCGGACGCCGCGATCCTGAAGATGATCGAGACTTCGCCGTACGGCCGCTGCGTCTACGCCTGCGGAAACGACTCCGTCGACCACCAGACGGTGCTGATGGAGTACGAGGGCGGGCTCACGATCATCCTGGAGATGGAGAGCTACTCCCAGCAGCGCACGCGCATAACACACTTCTACGGCACGCGCGGCGAGATAATCGCCGACGAGCACAAGATCGAGATACTGCCTTTCCTCGGCGACTCCACGACGATCATCCCGGCGCAGCACGGCCACCACGGCGGCGGCGACCGCGAGATCATGACGGAGTTCGTCAAGATCATACGCATGAATCCCGATCCCTCGCGCTACACGAAGATACTCGAGGCGGCCCTGGAGTCCCACCGGATCGCTTTCCTCGCCGAGGAGTCCCGGCGCACAGGAACGACCATCGGCGGATCGTCGAAGTAGCCGGGCCGGCGCAACGGAGGGGCGGAATGAGGATTGTCCCCATCGCCAGCAGTTCGAAGGGCAACGCCTACGTCGTCGAGCACGACGGGGCGGCGCTTCTGATCGACTGCGGGGTGCCGTACAGGATGCTGAAGGGGATCGAGGTCGACGCGGTCCTCGTCACCCATTCGCACTCCGACCACATCAGCGGGCTCGAGACGCTGCTGAGGCGCCGCGATGTCCCAGTCTACGCGAACGTGATGACGGCGGAGTCGGTCGCCGCCTCCGCGCACGTCGACGACGGCGCGTTCGTGTGCTTCGAGAACGGCCAGACCTTCGGGATCGGTCCGTTCTCGATAACGCCTTTTTCGGTTCCGCACGACACGAGCGACCCCGTCGGATACCTTGTGCGCGCGGACGGGGTCACGTATTTCCACGGCACTGACATCGGATCTCCGCTGGATTCGATCGGGGTAAAGCTCGCCGAGGCGGACATCGCGACGCTCGAATCGAACCACGATCCAGTCATGCTGCGCACGAGCACACGTCCGCCCAGCCTCAAGCAGCGCATCGCCGGCCCGCGCGGGCACCTCTCGAACGACCAGGCCTGCGACCTCGTCCGCCGCTTCGCGTCGCCGCGCCTCAGGCGTCTCATGCTGGCGCATCTTTCGCACGAGTGCAACACCCCGGGCCTCGCCCTTGACGCCATGCGCGCCGTGCTCGCGGAGATCGGCCGCCCCGACGTCGAGGTGGAGGTCCTGGGCTAGCCGGGGCGGCCCGCAGGGCCCGCTCGCCGCGCTTGATTTCGGCGCGTTGTTTTGGATATAATACACCGAAATGAAATGCTTTGACAGCTGCGGACCGGGATGAGGGCTCTTGCGGCAATCGTCCTCGCGGTCCTTTCGTTGCAGGCTGCGGCCGTCGACGCATCGAACCGCTACCGGAGTCCGCGAAACCCGGAGCGGAAGATTCGCCAGACGACGGAGCTCATAGTCCTGCATACGACCGAGGCGCCGGCGCGCAGTTCGCTCAACAAGGTGTCGGAGCGCGGCGAATGCCATTTCTGCGTGACGGAGGAGGGGCAGATATACCGCATAGTGGACCGCGACCGGGAGGCCTTCCACGCCGGGCGCTCGATGTGGAACGGCAAGGAGGACGTGGACAAGTTCTCGATCGGCATAGAGTGCGTCGGCTACCACGACAAGGAGATGTCGATCGTCCAGCTCAACGCGATTCGAGACCTCGTGAAGGACCTCAAGTCGATGTACAACCTGACCGACGACAAGGTCGTGTGCCACAGCCACGTCGCGTACGGCGCGCCGAACAAGTGGCAGAAGAAGAAGCACCGGGGGCGGAAGCGGTGCGGAATGCTCTTCGCGATGCCGAGCGTGCGGAGGGTGCTGGAGCTCAAGGCGCGCCCCGCCGTGGACATGGACGTGCGCAAGCGGCGCCTCGTCGTCGGAGACCCGTATCTCGAGAAGGTCCTGTACGGCAGGACGGACACCATGGTTGCGGCGTACCAGGGCGTGAAGCCGCGTCCGGCCGTCGTGGCGCCCGCCAAGCCCGTCGTTTCCCCGCCCCAGAAGGCCCCGCCCCAGAAGGCCCAGGCCCAGAGACAGCCCCCGCAGAAGCCCGCGCCGGCGAGGGCCGCGACTGCGCCT